>CBJLQC010000115.1:0-7240 GCA_966424955.1 uncultured bacterium
GGAACTCGGCGGTACCTACCAATCCCCAGGGCAGCCGCTGGTCGACCGCGATGTTGCTGCGCCAGACCTGCGGGAACTTGAAGTTCGGATCGGTCAGCGCCAGCTCATAGCTGGCCGCGGGCGCGCCCGTGACGTTCTGGGGCTTGTACGTGTTCGGATCGGGATTGAATGGACGCGTGTTGGTGTTGTCGATCTGCTCGAAACCAGTCAGCACGCCTGTGTTACCGATCTGGTTCGAGATCCACACGTACGCCGGACGGCCGGTGAAAATGCCGGTGCCGCCGCGGACCTGCGTGCTGCGGTCTCCGAACGCGTCGAGGTTGAAGCCGAGGCGCGGCGAGAACAGCACCTTGGGATCGGGCAGCTCACCGGTCGGATATTGCACCGGCTGGTCGTTTTCATCCTCGAAGGTCAGCGCATCCGCGGCCGTGTTCTGGAACGCCGTGTTCTCGAAGAACGGCACGTCGATGCGCAGCCCGCCGGTAATCTTCAGCCGGGGCGTCGCCTGCCATTCGTCCTGCGCGTACGCGCCGGTATACCACACCTTGAGCGGCTGGATCGGCTTTTCCTGGCCGGGGATGTTGTTGTAACGGACCTGGAAGCGATTCAGGGTGATCGGCGACGTCGTCCGGTTCGGGTTGGCCAGGTAGTCGTTGGCGTCGGTATAGAAGTCCGCCAGCGAGTTGTAAACGTAGACGCTCTGCGAGCCCGGGAAGAACACGTTCTCCGACTCGTAGCGCTCCGCGCTCGCGCCGAAGGTCCAGGAATGCCTCTCGCCGAAGATGGAGAAGTTGTTCTGGATCTGGAACGTCTTGTAGCGCAGCTCGTTGTTCGGCGTGAACGGCTCGAAGCCGAAGGTCGTGTAGTTGCGGCCGCCCTCCAGGATTTCGACCAGCGGGAAGAACGTGCCCTTCGACTCACGGCTTTCATCCTGGTAGGTGTAACCCACGATCAGGTTGTTGGCCATGTTGCTGCCGATCATGGCGTTCCACTCACCGACCACGGACCGAATGTTCTCGAGGATCGCGTAGTTCGAGTTCGAGAAGTTGAGCGCATCCGAGTTGGTGCGGCGGCTGCCGCGCCCCAGCGACGACGAGTTCGAGACCAGCTGGTCCGTCTTCGAATCCAGGTGGTTGTAGCGCAGGCTCAGCTTGTTACGCGTGTTCAGGTTGAAGTCGAGCTTGCCCAGGAAGCGCTTGCCCGGAATCTCGAACGGATAATCCTGATAGACACCCGGATCGTAATCGAAGTTGGTGCGCAGGAAGTCCGCGATCGAGTCCAGCGACGACGCGCGTACGCGCGTTTCCTGGCCGCTGCCCGAGCCGGCAACCGTCCACGTCGTGCCCGGCTGCGACGTGCCCTCATCCTCGTAGTTGAAGAAGAAGAAGAGCTTGTTCTGAATGATGGGGCCGCTGACCCAGCCGCCCACCTGGCTGAAGTCGAAGGTGCCCGGATTGAAGGGGCGTCCCTTCGCCTCGGTGCCGACCAGATCCTGGTCGCGGAACTGGTAGTAGAGCGAGCCGCGGTAGTCGTTCGTGCCGCTGCGCGTCACCGTGTTGACGCCGGCGCCCACGAAGTTGCCCTGGCGGACGTCGAACGGGGCGACGTTGATCTGAATCTGCTCGACCGCGTCCAGCGAGATGGGCGCGACGCCCGTGCGGTCGCCGGGCTGGCCGCCCAGGCCGAACGAGTTGAAGTAGGAGCCGTCGATCAGAATGTTGTTGAGGCGGTTGTCCTGGCCGGCGAAGGAGAAGCCGAAGCTGGCGCCGCTGTACTGCGGGGTCAGGCGCGCGAAGTCTTCGATGCGGCGCGAGACCGTGGGCAGATTACGCAGCGCTTCACTGGAGACGGCGGTGGCCGCGCCGGTGCGGTCCGGGCTGAGGATCGCGGTCTGGCCGGAAGCCGTGACCGTCACACCCTCGACCTCGATGGCGCGCTCCTTCACGGTGAAGTTCACCTCGAACGCCACGCCCAGGTTGACCATGACGTTCTCGACATCCTGCGTCGTATACCCGATGTGCGAGACGGTGATCGTGTAAGGACCGCCGACGCGCATGCCCGGCATGGAGTAGCGCCCGTCGATGCGGGTGATCGCGCCGTAGCGTGTGCCCGATGGCTGGTGGACCGCGATCACGTTGGCGCCCGCCACCGGATTGCCGTCCGAAGTCACGATGCCCGTGACTGCTCCGGTCGTTACGCCCTGCGCGTTCGCGGCCTGGGTGCCGAGGCACACGAGACCCGCGAGTAGCAGGAAGGTGGTAAACAATCGCTTCATGCCAGACTCCTCTTCATGACTGGATGGCCTCATCGATATGAGTGTGATGAATGAATTACCGCCAGCGGGGTACCGGCGGAGTTTAGAAAACGCGTATAACGGGAAGACGAAAATCGTGTAGCGAAACGGGAACGGCGGCGCGGTCCGGGATGGAAACGGATTGCTTGGAGACACGTCATCGTGATTCGCAGCCACCGTGTTTGAATGCGGAAATTATGCGCCGGATGATAGGCGTTTCGCCCAGTGGCAGCAAGGCCGAATTACGGGTGCAAACCATCGCGAAAACAACGCGGAAAGCGGTCGAATTCTGACCGGGCGGAGCGTTGTCGTGCTTCGGAAAATTTTCTCTCAACAGGCAACAAGTTCCGCGGGGCGGCCCCTCTGGCGCGCCGCGCCCGAATCGGCGCGTTTCACGTTTTGCCTTGTGGGATAAGGCTTTTCTTTTCCGCCCTCCTTTGGGCCGGGTGGCGGCACCCGGTCTGCGACCTGCGCGGGCATGCGAAGCATCCGCCGCCTTTCCCAGATCTTCCTGACGGTCTCCGGCGCAGGTACCGTCATTTATGCCGTCCTGGGCGTGGAGCCCCTGCGCGACCGCGTGCTGGTCGCCGCGCTCGGCCTCATCGTGATGGAGCTGGGGATCTGGCAGATCACCCGCGTATTCTTCCCGAACGAGCGGGAATTCAAGCCGCTGCGTGAGGAAACCGACTATTTCCTGAAGCTGGTCCGCCGCCTGAACGCCTCGACGGTGCGGCTGCAGAAGGGGTCCAGCACGGCCCAGGCCGAGATCGACCGGCTGCGCGAGGAGATGTACCACTCGATCGATCGCATGTACCGCCTGGCCGGGCGCACCGAAGAGGAGCTGGCCATGACGTCCGTACGCCCATCATGGCGCCGGCACCTGAAGTTGCGCCCCGCGGGCTACGACCAGCAGACGGCGGCCCGAGAGAACCGCCCGGCTGAAGCGCTGTAGCGGCGGGGCTTCCGCACCACGCCGCGTCGCTTCAGCCGGCGGCGGTCATCAGTTCGGCGCCGGCTTGTAGCTCCTCGATCTCCTGCTTCACCTTCTCCACCAGCGCCGATTTTTCCTGGTATGGCAGGAACGCGCTCTGGAAGCCCATTACGGCAATGTCGCAGAGCTCATCCCACGTGAATCCCAGGTATTGGTGGGCGCGCAGGTATTCATCCGTGACGGTCGTGCCGCTCATGAGGCGGTTGTCCGTGTTCAGCGTTACCACGAGCCCCTCGTCGTAGTAGAGCCGCAGCGGGTGTTCCTCGAAGCTGCTGACCGCCCGCGTCTGCACATTGGAAGTCAGACAGATCTCGATCGGGATGCGGAAGTCGTTGACGTATTGCATGAGCACGGGGTCCTCGAAGAGCCGCGTGCCATGGCCAATGCGATTCGCATTGCAGTAGTGCAGCGCCTGGTGGATCGATTCGGGACCGTACGCTTCGCCGGCATGAATCGTCGCGGCAATGTTGGCGTTGACGATCTTGTAAAAGGCCTCGCGATGCTTCTTGGCCGGGTAATTGTACTCCGCGCCCGCCAGGTCGAAGGCAATGACGCCACGGTCGCGATGATCGACCGTCAGGTCCGCCAGGTCCATGGAGGTTTCCGGGCTCATATTGCGAATACCGCAGATGATGACCGCTGTGCGGATGCCGAACTCCTGCTCGGCGCGGCGCAACCCGCGTAGCGGCGCGTCCACCGCCTGGTCCAGGGTCAGCCCGCCGTTGATGTTGAGCACGGGAGAATAGCGCACTTCCATGTAGCGCACGTTTTCGGCGGCATTGTCCGCTGCCAGCTCATACGCGATGCGCTCGAGGGCTGCCTCGGTCTGCATGACCGAGAGCGTGATGTCGAAGCGCGACAGATAATCCACCAGGTCGCGCGCATCCTTCACGTGCATGTAGTCCGCCAGCTCGGCGGGATCCCAGCGCGGCATCTCCTGGCCGTACTCACGCGCCAGCTCGATCATCGTTTGCGGGCGCAGGCTGCCATCCAGATGGACGTGCAGCTCCGTCTTGGGCAGCTTCTCCAGCAGTTCTCTCGTAATCCTCACCGACATGTTCCCACTACTCCGTCTGATAACGGGCGTCGCGCGCAATCCGCACGGGCTGCGGCACGCTCTGCAGATACTTGATGAGCGCGTCCAGGTCCGACAGCCCCACCTCTTCGCGCTTGCTTGCTGACCCGAATCCGCGATAACCGTCGCCGGTTCCAGTCGCGAGGAAGTCGGTGACCCCGACCGTGTAGGTTGCATCGGGGCGCAGCTCCTCGCCGCCGATGCGGATCTGCTGTACCCGCTGGCCCGCGGCTGCCGACGGATGGTAACGCACCGTCATGCCGCTGATGTGCATGCCGGGCGTCTGACCGGCTACCGATTGCTCAACGACGTCGCGGATCTGCGCGCCCGTCATGGTCAGCCGCAGCATCCGGTTCTCGAAGGGCTGCAGCGAGTACAGCGTGCCCCAGGTGATGGGGCCCGCGGGCAGCTCGGCGATACGAATGCTGCCGTTGTTCACGAAGGAAACCTGCGCCCCGGTCGTCACCCGGAAGGCGTCCGCCAGCATATTGCCGACCGGCGAATTCGGGCCAGTGCGCGTGATGGTATCGGCGAGCGTGACAATCACGCGATTGACCTGCGGACCGACCTCGCGCTGGTAACGCTGCACCAGCTTGATGATCGCGCTGTCGCCCGGCACCCGATCGACGTACGTGGTGGGGAAGTCCCTGATCCAGGCGTGCGTGCCGGTGCTGTCCTTGCGCAGATCGACCACGCCGTAGCGCGTGCTATATGAGCTGGCCTCGACAATGGGGATGCCGTTCTCGACGTAGCGCACCAGCCGATGGGTATGCCCTGCGACAATCAGGTCGGGCTTGTGCCGGACGCCGCGTGCCCAATCAATGATCTCGCCCTCGCATTTCGTGAAAGCGTTATCGCATGCCGCACCGGAATGGGCGACCACAATCACGTAGTCGGCGCCCTGCGCGCGTAGCTGCGGTACCCACTTGTCGATTGTGGTAATGCCGCTGCGAAACTCGAGACCGATCACGTTCGAGGACCGGGTCGTGAAGGGCGTCGCCTCCGTGGCCAACCCGATGATCCCGACCTTGATGCCATCCACCGTCAGCATCGTCGTCGGTTTTACCCAGCTGGGATGATTGTTCGTGCCGGCCACGAAGATGTTGGCGCCCAGCCACGGATATTTCGCCTGCCGGATCCGATCCCGCAGTACCGGCACGGTCCAGTCGAACTCGTGATTGCCGATCGCCGCCGCCCGATAGCCTGCCTGGTTGAAGAAGTCGACGGTGCTGCGGCCCTTGGTCAGATTCGAGAGCGGCGTGCCTTGCATGACATCACCGCCATCGAGGATGATGGTGGGGCCGGCGAACCCGCGCTTCTCCTCATCGAAATAGCCATCCATGGCCACCGCGCCACCGACCAGCCGGCCTTGCGAGAAGCTGTGCGTTTCGGGCAGCAGCCGTCCGTGGAAATCGTTGGTGGCGAGCACGCGCAGCCGTTTCGTCTGATTCGGGTCGGCGGTGGCCGCCACGGGGCGCAGCTCACGGGCGAGGCCGCGCTGCACCTCCGCCGCCCGGTCGGCCGGCACCAGGCGCCAGTTCTCCCTGAAATAATCCGCCGGGCGAATGGTTCCACGCCGTCGTACTTCTTCGATGAGCAGCTCGCGAATGTCTTCCTGTTTGTCGTAAACGACGGGCGCCGCGGCAATCATGGTGTAGCCGCCACCGCCACCTTGCCGGTAATTGTTGAGCGCCAGCGTAAAGGTTTGGTCGTCGCGTACCGGCACGCCGCTGCGCGTCAGCGCGGTAATGCGTTGGCCAACCGGCTGCGAGATGTCGATCGTGTAATCGACGCCCGTCACGACATCGAAATTGTAGCCGGGGATGTTCGTGCTGCCGAAGTACTCCGCCGATTTCTCCAGGTACGCCCGCAGCTGAGCGCCCGTGATGCGAATCGCGCGCAGCGTGTTGTCGTAAACGTACAGCCCCGCAATGTCGGCGATGCGCACCGGGCCGCGCGGCAGGCGCGAGTTGATGTCGAAGGCGGCCGTGGCCGAGAGATCGGCGTTGGCCCGACGGCGCATGACTTCATTCACGAAATCCAGGATCGGCGTGTCCCTGGTGCGCGCCTCGCGCGCCGTCATCTCGGCGGTCGAGCGGCCGGCCACCGAATTGACATATGCGACCGTGCGCTCGTGCTCCCAACGCAGCGAGTCCAGGAACGCGGTATCGGCACGCAGCGGGTCGGGCTTGAGAATCGAGCCATGGCGGGCCACCGAAATCCAGTCGCTGGGACCGCGCCGTTCCATGGTGACACGCACCTGCGCCAGGCTCTGCGCCCAGTTCTTCGCCTGCGTGAAGGTCACGCCATTAATGACGCTGTCCGCCAGCTCGCGATGCGTATGTCCGAGAAAGACCACGTCGATTTCGGGAACTTCGCGTGCCAGCCGCGCCGCTTCATTCTCCGGGGCTACCCCGGTGCCCAGTGTGTCGTAGCTGGTGCCCTCGAAGCCGCCATGGGACAGCACGACGACCAGGTCGGCGCCGCGCGCCCGCATTTCGCGGACTACCGGTTTTACCGATTCCACCACACGTCTGAAGTCGAGCTTGCCCGCCACGTTCTGGCGGTCCCAGATGTGTACGCCCGGTGGCGTGTTGCCGGTAACGCCGATGAGAATGGTGTCGCCTGCTGCCGCGAGATGCGGGATCAGCACGTAAGGGCGATACGCGTGCTCGCTCGTGCCGGCCTTGAAGATGTTGGCGGCGACGAACGGAAACTTGGCTTGCGCGAGCGCGCGGTCGAGATGCGCGAGGCCATAGTTGTATTCGTGGTTGCCGATGGCGCTGCCGTCGTAGGCCAGCAGATTCATGGCGCGTACGACCGGATTCGGCTGTGTCGCCTGCTGGCGGGCATAAACCACCCCCAGCGGATTACCCTGCAG
>CBJLQC010000116.1:0-7192 GCA_966424955.1 uncultured bacterium
GCCGTTGCTGTTGACGATGGAATTCCGGTAGCCGTGCCAGGTCCAGGTATTGGACGCGCCGATGGGATCCATGACGTTTTTGCGGAGGACGTCGCCGAGAGGCTCGCCGAAGAGGCGGAGCAGAGAGAGCGAGAGCCGATTGACGCGCACGTCGTTGTAGGTCCACGCACTGCCCGGCTCGCGCACCGGCCGCCTGCCCTGCTGGCGGTTGTAGCGATCGGCCCAGTCCGGCTTGCCCCACAGCGTGCCCTGCCACTCCGACGTCTGGTTGAGCAGCTGGTGCCACGTGATGCGTGCGTTGTGCGGATTTTCCGTGAACTCATCGATCGCGACGTCGCGCGACACGGTGTCGCTCGTCCGCTTCAGCAGCCCGCTGTCGAACGCGAGACCGGCGACCGTCGAGAGGTAGCTCTTGGTCGCGCTGAACGTCATGTCCACGCGCTTCGGGTCGCCCCACTCCGCGGCGATGTAGCCGTTACGGATGACCAGGCCGCTCACGCCGCCGCGCTCCTTGACGGGCCCGATGATCGTGTTGAAGGGCTCATTGGCGATGGCGGCGTGCAGCGATTCCAGATCGGTTCTGGTCGCGGATTGACTGGTTTTCGCGTAATCGACGGCGGCCTGGAGTTTCACCGCGTCGAAGCCGAGCTGGCTGGCATTTCTGCGTTCCCATTCGCCGGGTTTGGGAAAGTATTGGGCTTGCGCGGCCGGCGCGGTGAGCCCGGCCAGCAGGATATAGCCGCGGAGAACGCGGAGAACGCGGAGCAGAAAGCGATTATTCATCCTGTGGCACTGCAGGTTGAGTAGTTGGACGAGTCGCGAGAACAAGTTAAATTGGAGACATGTTTTTTTGCGAGGCTCACGCATGACGCCGCTCGCCCGGATACTGTATGGATGGGTGCTCGTCCTCCTCGCGGCGGCCCCATTGGCTGCGCAGGTCCCCGCCGACACGGCGCTTACCCAGCTGTTGCAGGAAGCAAGAGCACGCAAGTGGGTAATGCGGGCCGGCGCGGACTCCTCATTCATCTCGCAAGGCGAGCTCAAGGCGTTCACCGACAGCACACTCACCATTGGTGATCAGCAGCTGCGGCTCGCGGAAATTTCGCTACTCGACCGACGGGTCACGAACCGCAAGATCCTGGGCGGTGGTGCGCTGGTCGGTGGTCTGGCGGGTGCGGTGCTCGGCGCCGGACTCATTGGGTTGGCATGTTCGTACCAGCCTGATTGCGGCGGAGACACGATATTTCTGATAGGCGGTGCGCTGACCGCGTCCGGTGCGGCGATCGGCGGCGTCTTCGGCGGGCTGCTGGGCGGCTACGAGTGGCGCACGGTCTGGCAGCGACCGTGATCCGCCTCCGCGGCCATCGAACTCAGGCGATACGCTCGGATGACTTGCCGTTCGCCCGGTGTGCCGGCAAATACGCGTCCCTGGTATAGTCACCGACCATGCGGTGCGTGTTGAAGAACGGCACGTTCCGAATGATGGACGCGCGCACACGCTCGAGCCACGCGCGCGGCAGCCCGTTCTCGTCGCGCCGGAAGAACAACGGGATGACGTCGCTCTCCAGCAGGGTGTAGAGCGCGTCCGCATCCGCCTTGTCCTGGCCTTCGCCGACGTGCGGCACATCGATGCTCCAGCCGATGGGATGCGTGACGTCGTTGTGGTCGGTCCAGGCCTCGGCCCACCAGCCGTCGGGGATCGAGAGATTGAGCGCGCCATTGGCGGCCGCCTTCATGCCGCTGGTGCCGCTGGCTTCGTACGGCTTGCGCGGCACGTTCAGCCACACATCGGCCCCGGCCACCAGGTCGCGGGCCAGCGCGACTTCGTAGTCCTCGATGAAAACGAAACGGTCGCTCAGGTTGTGGTCGACGCCAAACCGATAGATCTGCCGGATCAGGTCCTTGCCGGGCTCGTCACGCGGATGCGCTTTGCCGGCGAACACGAACTGCACGCGGTTGTGCTTCAGCAGCCGGCCCAGCCGGGCCGGATCGGCGAGCAGCAGGGTCGCGCGCTTGTAGGTCGCGAAACGCCGCGCGAATACCACGGTCAGCGCTTCCGGGTCGAGCGTGTCCTCGATGCCATCCGTGCTTTCCCCCCGCCGCGCGCGCTGCGCCGCCAGCGTGTGCCGCGCCGTGCGCAGCAGGATGTTCCGCTGCACGCGTCGCGCATCCCATAAGACTTCGAGCGGAATCTGCTCCGCTTTCTCGAACTCGGCCGCGGTTTTCACTTCGGCCCAGCCGGGTCCCACGTATTTGCGATAGACATCGCTCATGGAAGGTGAGACCCAGGTGGCCAGGTGCACGCCGTTCGTGATGTGGCGGATGGGGGTTTCCTCTTCCGACAATCCGGGCCACACCCCCGACCACATCCGGCGGCTCACCTCGCCGTGCAGCTTGCTCACGCCATTGCGGCGGCCGGACAGGCGCAGGGCGAGGAGTGTCATGTTGAAGGGCTCGTCGTCGTCGGTCGGATCGTGCCGGCCGAGCGCGAGGAAGCGGCGCCACGGCTCGCGCATCTCCCATACGTAACCGCCCAGGTAACGCTCCATCAGGTGGGTGGCGAACATGTCGTGGCCGGCGGGCACAGGCGTGTGCGTGGTGAAGACTACGCGTTGCGACAGGCGGCGGCTGCCCGTGTAGAACGCGCCGTGCTCTTGCGGCAGCGTCGCGCGCATCATCTCGATGGCGGCAAATGCGGCGTGGCCTTCGTTGAGGTGCACGACGGTCGGCTCGATGCCGAGCGCGCGCAGCGCGCGCATCCCGCCGATGCCGAGCGCGATCTCCTGACGCAGGCGGTGCTCGTTGTCGCCGCCGTACAGGCGGTCCGTGATATGGCGGTTCTCCGGACGGTTCTGCGGCACGTCGGTGTCGAGCAGATACAACGAGACGCGGCCGACGTCGGCGCGCCAGATCTGCGCAAAGCCTTCGTGGTCCAGGATGGGAAAGGAAACGATGAGCGGCGCGCCATCGGCCGCGCGCTCGAGGGTAATAGGCAACAGCTGGGGATCGGTATGGTCGTAGCGCTCGTGCTGCTGGCCCTGTCCGTCGAGGCGCTGCCGGAAATAACCCTCGCGATACATGAGCGTGACGGCGACCAGCGGCACGCCGAGATCGCTCGCGGACTTCAGGTGATCGCCCGCGAGCACGCCCAGGCCGCCCGAAAAGATGGGCAGCGCTTCGGTAATCGCGAATTCGGCGGAGAAGTAGGCGACGCGCATATCGGACGGCCCGCCCGCGCGCACATACCACGTGTCCTCGCTGTCCAGGTACTTGCGCAGCTCGGCCGCCGACGCGGCGATTTGCGCGCAGAAATGCGGGTCGTGCGTGATGATGTCGGTATAGATCGGATCGAGGCGCTCCAGCAGCAGCGCGGGATTGTGGTGCGCGGCGTTCCACAGCCCGGGATCGAGGCGCTCGAACAGTGCGCGCGTTTCGGCGTGCCAGCTCCAGCGGAGGTTTTGCGCTAAGAAACGAAGTTCACTAAGAGGCGCGGGCAGCGTCTTTTCGGCCATGCTCATCGGTTTGGGTTTTCGACACGGAAACGCGGATATTGGGGCTGCGCAGGGCGCGCATGCAAGGCTATAGCGCCCTTAGCGCCTGGTTGGCCGCCCTTTTTCCGCTGGCGATGGCGCCTTCTACGGTACCACTGTTCTCCGAATCGGTGGCCTCGCCCGCGAAGAACAATGTCGATTCAACCGGGCGTGCCAGCTGTTTGGCGGCATGGGCACCGCCCACGCCAACGTAGCTGTACGCGCCCAGGCTGTGCGCGTCGCGCGTCCAGTCGTGGTAGTGCATGCTCTCGATCGATGATTCGAGCCGCGCCCGCCGCAGCTGAAGCGCCGCACTTAGCTCTTTCACGGCCGTTTCGGCGACGGCATCCACGCCCGCACTCGACAGCTCGGCGGCCGGCGGCCCGCCCGACCAGCCGGTGAGCAGCGGCGCGCGCAAAGGATGCTGCGTCCACCACACGTTGAAGGTGCGGCGCGGCGTGTGGATGTAGGCGACGTCATCGAGGTTGCGTTTCTGTTCCCAGATCCGTTCGCGCAACACCAGGCTCACCCGCACGACATGGCCCATGACGAGCTGGTCGGCGGCCCGACGAATGCGTGGCACATCGGGCTCGAACAGCACCTGGTGCTGCTGCAGGTGCGGCAGCGGTATGGTGCAGATCAGCGTGCGTGCTGCGAACACGTCGCCCGGCCGCGTGGCGACCTGCACCTGCTGCCGGTCCCACAGCACCTGGTGTACGTGCTGTCCGAGACGCGTCTGCTCCCTGCAGCTGCGCGCGAGCTGGTCGATCAGTGCGCCGTAGCCGTCCAGCAGCCGCGCCGCCTTCTGCGCGCCGGCCGCGGGGTTGCCCTGCTCCGCCAGCGAACGCTCGCTGATGTACCACGGATCCGCGGCATTGAAGCCGCGCACGAAGGCGGCCGCCAGCTCGCGCTCTTCACGCATGCGGAAGCCACCGGGCCGATCCTCGAGGAATTCCTGGAACGAGCGATCCTCGGCGCGGTCGTCGCGCAGCTTCCGGAACACGCGGCCGATCCGTTTGAACATGTCGCCGAGCGGCTCGATGTTGTTGCGGTCGGCCCGGTAGTGCGTGCCGAGCACGGGTACGGTAACCAGCCCGGCGGCATCAACCACTTTCATGGTTTGCGGCGCTTCGCCGTGGATGAACTCGGCGCCCAGCTCGACCGGCAGAATGGCTGCGGGATCGGTGATGGTGTGCACGCGGCCGCCTACGCGATCGCGTGCTTCGAGGACAACGACGGTCCTGCCCGCTTCGATCAGCTCACACGCGGCGGCCAGCCCGGCCGCGCCGGCTCCAATGATGATGGTGTCGCAGGTGGTCGGCATCGGACGGATGGTGTTGCAGAGATCGTGCGCGATTCCGGCGGGGCGGCGATAACCGCGGAAAACACGGAAAACGCGGAAGCGCCGCCCGCACGAGAGATTGCGCGGTCCAATTCAAAATTTGGAATTTGAAATGGACTTCGACTTTACTCGTGCACGCGGCGCTTCCGCGTTTTCCGCGTTTTCCGCGGTTGAATCACGGCCGCCGGAGCTATTTCTTGCCTTTGATCTGTTTCACCTTCTCGCGAATGACGGCCGGTGCTTCGGCGCAGATCGGACACATAGTGCCCGTGCAGAGGTCACCAATATCCATGCAGACCGCCCCGTCGAGCTGGCCCTCCGCAGTCTGCGTGATCAGCACCTCGCGGTCGCAGGCGGAGCAGTAGATCGTCTTGGTCGCCATAACTGCCTCAGTTGATGAGCAGGTGGACCCAGATGGATGCGACGTAGCCGAGCGCGATCGCCCACGTCCACCTGAGATGCGAAAGGAACGTATACTGGCCGCGTGACTGCCCCATCAGCCCGACGCCCGCGGCGCTGCCGATCGACAGCAGCGAGCCACCGACACCGGCGGTGAGCGTGACCAGCAGCCACTGCGTAAGGTCCAGAGCCGGATCCATGTTCAGTACCGCAAACATCACCGGTATGTTGTCGATGACGGCGGAGATCACGCCGATCGCGATGTTCGCGGCCGTCGCGCCATAGCCGAAGTAAAGAAGCTCGGACAGGTTGGCGAGGTAGCCGATGTTGGCGAGGCCGCCGACGCACAGGATGATGCCATAGAAGAACAGCAGCGTATCCCACTCGGTGCGGCGCAGTGCGGCGAAGATATCGAAAACCTCCGGCTCCTCGTACTTGATCTGCTGCGGCAGTGCCGGAATGGTCAGCATGATCGGATCGAAGTCGATCTCCTCGACCGGTGCGCCCAGGGCCAGCGCCGGCGCGGCCCGCTTCAGGCGGGCGCCCAGCGCCGGCTCGTGCGGGATCGGCGTCGGTCGATGCGTCCGCTTCAGGTAGTAGCCGAACAGCTTCAGCATCGCCAATCCCGTCGTCATGCCGATGAAGGGCGGCAGTTTCAGCAGGTTGTAGCTGCTGACTGCCAGCGCGATGGTCAGCGCGAACAGGCCTACGACCGCATAGCCGCCGCGCTGCACGACCACGATGCCGCTGTCCGTGTTGGGCTTGGCATCGGGTATGGCGAAATGCATGCACGCCGCCGGCACGAACCAGTTCACGAGCGACGGTATGATCAGCGCGTAAAATTCGAAGAAGCCGACCTTGCCGGCCTGCCAGACCATGAGCGTCGTGATGTCGCCGAAGGGCGACCAGGCGCCACCCGCATTGGCGGCTACCACCACGTTGATGCAGGCCAGCGCTACGAACTTGGGATAGCCGCGCCCCGCCGTCACCACAACGGTGCCCATGACGAGGGCGGTAGTCAGGTTGTCGAGCTGCGATGACAGGAAAAAGGAAAACAGCCCGGTCAGCCAGAAGATGGCCCGCAACGAGAGCTGTTTGCGCACGAGCCAGGCGCGCAGCGCATCGAACAGGCGCCGCTCCTCCATTACGTTGACGAAGGTCATGGCTACGAGCACGAACAGGAACAGCTCGGCGAACTCGGCGACGCTGGCCCGCAGCCGGTCGGCCGCGGTGGCATCGCCGGCCTGCAAGTAGGCGAACCCGACCAGCATCCAGATGATGCCGGCCGCGAAGATGACCGGCTTCGACTTGCGGAGGTGCAACTTTTCCTCGCCCATGACCAGGAGGTAGGCGAGCGCGAATACGACGAGGCTCGCGATTCCTGCCCAGTGACGGGTCAGGTCCAGCGCGGGCGCTTCGGACATCATGGCCAGAATCGGAAACGTCATGCCTTATCTCAGTTGATCAGCAGGTGCACCCAGATGGACGCGGCATAGCCGAGCGCGATCGCCCAGGTCCACCTGAGATGTGAAAGGAACGTGTACTGGCCGCGTGACTGACCCATCAGGCCGACCCCCGCCGCGCTGCCGATCGACAGCATCGAGCCGCCCACACCGGCAGTCAGGGTGACCAGCAGCCACTGCGTCAGATCCATCGCCGGATTCATGTTCAGCACCGCGAACATCACCGGGATGTTATCGACGAACGCCGAGATGATGCCGATCATCACGTTGGCGGGCGTCGCGCCCAGGCCGGTGTAGAGCAGCGTGCTCATGCTGTGCAGGTAGCCGATGAAGGCGAGGCCGCCCACGCACAGGATGATGCCGTAGAAGAAGAGCAGCGTATCCCACTCGGCTTTGCGGATGGTCGCGAAGATGTCGAACGGCTCTTCGTCCTCGAACGCGACCAAGGCCGGCGTGCG
>CBJLQC010000117.1:0-7184 GCA_966424955.1 uncultured bacterium
ATCCGCCGGTTTTCTGCGGAAGGAACATGATCCGCGTCAGATATTTCGTGTTCTTGTACCCGAGCTTGACCGGCGAGTAAAGCCGCGCCGGCGCGCCGTGCGCGGGGCCGAGCAGGTGTCCGTCGAGCCCGTAAGCGATGACAGTCTGCGGATGCAGCGCGCTCTCGATATCCCAGCTCTCGTGGTAATTACTGTCGAACGACTGGAAGTCCACGTAATCGGCGTCACTGGTGAGCTCCGCCACGCGTGCCAGCTCGTGCAGCCGCACACCACTCCAGACGGCAACCGCCGTCCAGCCCTCCACGCAGTAATGATTCACGCGCTGCGTTCGGCGCGGCAGCTTCTGCAAATCGTCCAGCGACAGGAGCAGAGGCCGTCTGACCGCGCCGCTGACTTCCAGGCGCCAGACACCGCGGGCGGACTCGTCCCAGACGGGCAACCCGCGCGAAATGTGGTACGATGGAAATGCGCGTCCGGTGTTGCGCGCGCCGCGCCGCACACGGTCCATGGCAGTGTGGCGGAAGATGGCGCGCTCCACCGTTTCGTTCTTCTCCTGCGCCAGGTGCAGGAGACGCTGGGCCGCATCGGGGCCGTCGCTGTTGCAGGCCAGTACGCCGGCCGACAGGGAAAGGCCGCTAACCTGCAGAAACTTCCGTCGGTTCATCATCAGTCTCGATGGCATGAGAACGAGAGAAGGGCCGCGCATTACGGCGCTCGGGCGACCTGGATTCGTCGTAATACCCGGTGATCATGGCGCGGAGCGAATGCGGGTCCACGGTGACCACCATGAACACGTGGATCACCGACAGCAACACCAGGCCCAGCATGGCGACGAAATGCCAGTAGCGCGCCCACACGTACCCGCCGAAGAGGTTGGTCAGCCAGCTCAGCTGCACCGGCTTCCAGATCGCCAGACCGGTCAGTACGAGCAGCAGTCCGGTGACCGGCATCGCGAAGTACGCGCCCCGCTGCAGCGCATTGTGCTTGCGCTGCGGCGGATGATCGCGCCGCACGAAGAGGTAGAACTTGACCATCTCCCAGGCATCTCGAACGTCGCCGCGGCGCGGCGTGACCTCACGCCATTCGCCATGCAAATAGTTGTACGAGAGATAAAGCAGCCCGTTCAGCACCAGCACCCACATCATGGCGAAGTGCCAGTGGCGCGCGCCTGCCAGCCATCCGCCGAAGGTGAGCCACCCGGGCACCGGCTCCTGCTCGAACGGATAACAGCAGAAGCTGCCGCCGCGCGGCGCAAACCCGGGATACGCGTTGAATATCCGCAGCCCGCTGCCTACCATGACCAGGACGGCCAGCGCATTGATCCAATGCGTTACACGCACAATGAAACTGTGGCGCTTGATCAACATATGGACATATATGCGTTCGCGAGTTGCAGAATGCACGATCTTCTTAAGCGGTTCCCCGCCAATGGCTTATGCGGAAGATTGTCGGGGCGGGCGGGACCGGCTGCCGGGCGCATGGCACTTGCTGCCCGTAAGTAGCCGTCGTTATTCATTTTCACCGTTCAAAGCGCGCATACACAACCCCTGAAAAATGCCTGCCTCCCCGTGCCAGGAGCTTAGTGTGCGTGTGCTCGTAGTTGATGACGACACACCCGCCCGCCAGCTCGTTCGCAAATATCTCGTCTCGTGTGGCGCTGTCGTCTTCGAGGCCGAGAATCCCTATTTCGCGCTTGGTCGTCTGACCGACGCCGACATCGATCTGGTCATCACCGACCTGAACATGCCGGGGCGCTCGGGGCTGTGGCTGATCGAAGAGATTCGCACACGGCAGCCGAACATGCCGATCATCGTGTGCAGCAGCGATGAACGGACGGCCGCCGCACTGCACGAGCTCATGCCCGATGTGGCGGTACTGCGCAAGCCGTTCGCCGTTACCGTGCTGGGCGAGGCGGTCGAGCGGCTACTGAGCGAGCGAGGCCGCGCCGACTATGTCCCGCGGGGCGAGCCGGCGCCCCCACCGTCGATCGTGCACCCGCCCTATACCAGTCCCTCGCTACAAAATGTGATTCCCGGCAGCGACGCCGACGCCGATGCGATGATTCCGTGGGCGCGGCGAATTCATCCGGAAGATGTCGAGGCGGTACTGGCCGAAGCGGAGAAGAGCCTGGAGACGGGTGAGCCGTTCCGCCAGGAATACCGGGTCTTTTCCGGGCGCGGCGACCTTCACTGGGTGCTGCACGAGGCGCGCGTCGCGCATTATCCGAACCGCCAGCGCGTGCTCGCTCACCAGGCGGTGGTGGACCTGACACAGCAGCGGCGGGAAGCCGAAACGATCCGCGCCAGTGAGGAGCGTCATCGCTTTCTGACCGAGTATTCGACGGACATGATCAGCGTCGCATCCTGGGAAGGCCGCATTCTGTACACGTCGCCGGCCTGCCTGGTGCTGCTGGGTTACGAGCAGAACGAGCTGATCGGATCGACGCTCTACGACATGGTGCACGAGGCGGATCGGAATGCCGTGCGCCGCATGCACCTCATGGTGCTGGAGAAGCTGGGCACGGCGATGACGACGTATCGTGTGCGGCGGAAGGACGGCCGCTACATCTGGTTCGAGAGCACGATTCGGGAGGTGCCGCGCAGCGGGCGCGATGTACCGCGCGAGCTGGTGCTGGTGTCCCGTGACATCACCGAGCGCAAGCTACAGGAAGAGCGGCTGAAGGACCTGGCCGTCCTGGACGAGCTGACCGGCCTCTACAACCGCCGCGGCTTCATGGCTCTGGCCAATCAGCATTTGAAGCAGGCCAAGCGCGCGCGGCGCCGCGCCCTGGTGATTTTCGCGGACCTGAATGGCCTGAAGCGCATCAACGACACGTTCGGCCACGCCGATGGCGACCGCGCGTTGATCGCCGCCGCCGACGTGTTCAATCGCACCTTCCGTGATTCCGACGTCGTCGCGCGTGTGGGCGGCGACGAGTTCGCGATTCTCGCGGTGGAAGCGGATGCCAATCACCTCGACAACATCCGGACCCGCCTGCAGCACGAGCTGGATATGACGAATCGCTCGCAGCTGCACCCCTTCGAGCTTTCCGTGAGCATCGGCGTGGTGACCTTCGATCCCGATCTCCATAATACGGTGGAAGAGCTGATGGATCTGGCGGACCGCGAGATGTACGCGCACAAGCGCAGTCATTCACGCCGCGTCGATTAGCGCAGTCTTAGCGGATGGCGTCGATGACGACGTAGCTGAGCGCCGCCATGCCGGCGGAGGCCGGTATCGTCAGTATCCATGCCCACACGATGCGGCCGGCAATGCCCCAGCGCACGGCCGACAAGCGCTGCGTCGCGCCCACTCCCACGATCGAGCCGGTGATGGTATGCGTGGTACTCACCGGGATACCAAAGCTGGTCGCCAATAGAATGGCGATGGCGCCGCCGGTCTCGGCCGAAAAGCCGCCCACCGGTTTGAGCTTGGTGATGCGGCTGCCCATGGTGTGGACGATGCGCCAGCCGCCGAAGAGGGTGCCCATGGCCAGCGCGAAGAAAGCCGTGAACTCGATCCAGTGCGGGATGTGATCGGCGGTAGGCAGAAAGAAGAAGTGCAGCCAGCCGGTCTGATTGACGAACAACGCCTGCGCGGAAACCAGCAGACTCACCACGATCCCCATCGTCTTCTGCGCGTCGTTGGCGCCGTGCGACAGTGAGAAGAGCGCCGAGCTGGCCAGCTGCGCCACCCGGAAGAAACGATCGACCCGGCGCGGGCTGAAGCGACGGAAGATCCAGTAGGTCGCCACCATGAGCCAGAACCCCGCCAGCATGCCGATGATCGGCGAGAGGAAAATGAAGACGATGGTCTTGGTCCAACCCGAGGGAATGATCGTGCCGAAGCCGCCGGCCACCACGGCCGCGCCGGCGTAGCCGCCGATCAGCGCGTGCGATGAGCTGGAGGGCAGCGCAACCCACCAGGTGATGAGATTCCAGATGATCGCGCCGATGAGGCCGGCCAGCACGACATCGGGCGTGACCACGCTGATGTCGATCATGCCTTTGCCGATGGTCTTGGCGACGGCGGTGCCGACCGTGTAGAGCGCCACGAAGTTGAAGAAAGCGGCCCACACGACAGCCGCTACGGGTGACAGCACGCGGGTGCCAACCACCGTGGCGATGGAGTTTGCTGAATCGTGGAAGCCGTTGATGAAGTCGAAGAGGAACGCAATCAGGACGATCGCGAGAACATACAGAACCGCGGGCTCAATCATGTTTGATCGAGATGCTTTCCAGGACGTTCGCGACGTCTTCGCACTGGTCGAGCGCGCGTTCGATGGTGTCGAACAGCTCCTTCCACTTGATCACGTCGATGGGATCGGGTGAGCCCATGAAAAGGTCGGCCACCGCCCGATTGTAGATGGTGTCGCCTTCTTCCTCGAGCTTCTTGATCTCGCGGCTGCGCGCTTCCACGATCTTGGGCTGCTTCATGCTGGTCACGGCCCACTCGATCGCTTCCGTCGCCCGCACCAGCTTTTCCGTCAGCTCGCGCACACCCTCACGACTTTCGTTGATGCCGAACATGCCGGCCCGGCGGGCCGCGCCATCGATCATGTCGATGACATCATCCAGCTCCTGGACCAGCAGATGAATATCTTCCCGATCGAACGGGGTAACGAAAACCCGGTGGATGCGATCGATCACGCTGTGCGTGATGACGTCCGCCTCGTGCTCGAGGTCCTTGATCGCGGTGGCGTGCGTCTTCAGCTGCTCCGGCTCCGCGAACATCTTGTCGAGCAGGCGCGCGGCGGCCGTGACGCGGCGCGCCAGATCGGCGAACATCTCGAAGAACTGCGTATCGCGGGGAATAATTCGGAACACAGAAGCCTCACGGTTTAGCCAACCACCTGCCGGGCATGAGAATGCCGTGGACCGCGGGTTCTGTAAAGGTGGGAAATGCGCCCAAGTGGATTCGAACCACTGGCCTCATCCTCCGGAGGGATGCGCTCTATCCAGCTGAGCTATGGGCGCGGGATGGATCGGGTCAGCCTTAATCTTTTGCGAACAAAAGCAAAAGTGAAGCCTGCCCCGACCCTGATTATATGGGGAGCGAATAAGCCGAGTTCTGTCTTCAAAGCAACGTCTAATGACGGTGCCAGGAAGGCGGATCATTTTTCTAGGACCTCGATTACTCGACGTCTCCAGCAGCCTACCCGGGACTCTCAACGCAGAGCGTAGCTGGCGCGGGCCGCGCCTCGTCCCCTATTTGGCCTTGCTCCGGGTGGGGTTTGCCGTGCCGCCGCTGTTGCCAGCCGGCGCGGTGGTCTCTTACACCACCGTTTCACCCTTGCCTGTGCATCCAATGAAGACCATTGGAGCCATCGGCGGTCTGTTCTCTGTGGCACTTTCCATCGCCTTGCGACGCCCGGCCGTTAGCCGGCACCCTGCCCTGTGGAGCTCGGACTTTCCTCGAGTCGTTGGTGCCGGGCACCTGCGACTCGCGATCCACACTCGCTCCCCTGTTTACTTCAGACGCGTCCACGTCGTACACCGAGTGTCCGGCGCGCGATGCGTCTGGTGGTCTGTCAAATATCTGCCGTTGCCGGAGCCTATCAATATAACGGAAGAAGGCCCGGGATGAAATCCCGGGCCTTCGTGCAAAAGCTGTTGGCGCAGAAACGTTTATCGGCCGCGACTGGGCTCCGAAATGCGCTCCACGACGTCGCCGGTCTTACGGTCACGTCCCTCGCGAGCCACGTCCGCCTGCGCAATGATGCCGACCAGCCGATCACCTTCCACGACCGGGATGCGCCGCACCTGCTCCGACTTCATCAGCTCGGTCACGCGGTCCAGATCGTCGTCGGGCTTCACGGTGGCCAGCCCGCTACTCATGATGTCGCGGACGTTGACGGTGTTGTCGCGCCCCTCGGCGACGATGCGGACTGCGATGTCACGATCCGTGACGACGCCGGCCAGCTTCATACTGCCCGAATCTTCGACGACGGGAACTATGCCGACGTCGGTATCCCGCATGATCTCGGCAGCACGCGTGATCGAATCCGAGGTCGTCACGCAGCGAGGGTTGGCGGTCATGATGTCACGAGCCTTCATGCTTTATCTCCTCCTCCGGTAAGAGCCTGTTGAACCCTGAAGCAGGAGCAACGTCCGTTCCTCGGCCTTTCGGGCATCGGTCAGGGGCTGCGGACCCGGGCCCGGGATTTCGGGCACGGGCTCGTCCTCGGGATCGGGATGGGCATGCGCGTACACGATCCCGAGCCCGTGGACGAGCCCGGACCCCAGAACCGTGCCCGGGCCCGGAGCCCTCGCCCGATGCCCGACAGCTGTAAAGCTATGTTACAGGCAAATCTTGCTTTCAGGCGGGTCCCGGGCGGATATTAGGGCACTCCCCGGCAGTAAATCCACCGGTCGTTCTGGCAACCTCTCCCTGGCAGGAAGACTGGTTCCGTGGTAATGGAACCGGCGCCGCAAGTCGCGCCCAATACACGACTGTACAATGTACCAAACTTCGGTCAGACCACGTGCGTCTGTCAGCGCCCCGGTGGAGCCATCCATATCGGAGGCACGGATTCCTGCGCTCGCCTTCCAGAACATCGTCGGGGGCAGCCCGGCGATCCGGAGGGTGATCGATCTCGGCTGCAAGGTAGCCTCGCACCCAGGCACCACGGTGTTGATCCAGGGCGAGACGGGGACGGGCAAGGAGCTGTTTGCTCGCGGGGTTCACTACTCGGGGCCGAGCGCGGCCGACCCGTTCGTCGCGATCAACTGTTCGGCGATTCCGGAGCACCTGCTCGAGTCCGAGCTGTTCGGCCACGAGCGCGGCGCTTTTACGGGGGCGGACACGCAAAAGCGAGGTCTTTTCGAATTCGCGGGTAACGGCACGGTCTTCCTGGACGAGATCGGCGAGCTGCCGGCGAGCCTGCAGCCCAAGCTGCTCCGGGCGCTGGAAGAACGGAAGGTTCGCCGGGTGGGCGGTTTGAAGGAGTTCGAGATCGGCTGCCGCGTCATTGCCGCCACCAACCGCGACCTGAACGGATTCGTGCAGGACGGTCATTTTCGGGCTGACCTGTTTTACCGGCTGAGTGTGTTTCGTCTGGAGCTGCCGCCGCTGCGCGAGCGTCATGGCGACATCGATGTCCTGGGCCGGTACTTCGTGGACAGCATCTGCCGCGAGCATGGCATTGCCACGAAGCGGATCGCGCCGGAAGCGGCCGAGCTGCT
>CBJLQC010000118.1:0-7165 GCA_966424955.1 uncultured bacterium
GCTGGCCGCCGCGGTCGGCCGCGACGTCTGGCTGGTGGGTGGCGGCGAGCTGGTCGGCCAGTTCCTCGATCATGGCCTGCTCGATGAGCTGCAGATCACCATTGCGTCCGTCACGATCGGCGCCGGGAAGCCATTGCTGCCGCGGCGGATCTCGCATCCGCCGCTGCGCCTGAGATCGGCGGAGACCTTCGGCACATCCTTCGTCCATCTCTGCTACGAGGTGCCGAAGGATCGAGTGGAGAGACCATGAGCATACGTGTCGTGCGCCTGGGAACGCCCCGCGCCCGAGGCGAGGGCTTGCGGATCGGCACCGTGCGGCGGCCGCCGCGCGGCGTGCCCAGGACGGAGTTCGCGAAGCAGAATTGGTACGATGTGTGGTTCCCGAACCTGGCGCCCAGCGTGCCGACCATGAAGCTCGCGCAACAGGCGAAAACCCCGGCGCAATGGCAGGCGTTCGTGCGCAAGTACAAGGCGGAGATGTCCGCGCCGGAAGCGAAGCACGATCTCGCCCTGCTCGCTGCCCTGTCACACGACGCCAATTTTTCCGTCGGCTGTTATTGCGAGGATGAGGAACACTGCCATCGCTCGATCCTGAAACAGCTGCTCGCCGAAAACGGCGCCGACATCGCCGGACAGGAGAAGTCATGAAGGCCTACGTGTTGGTAACCGGCAGCTTGTTCGTGCTGTTGCTGTGCGCGCACATCTGGCGTGCCACGCTCGAGACGCATCTCTTGCGCGATCCGTTCTTCATCGGCACGACCGTCATTTCTGCGGCGCTCGCGCTCTGGGCGTTGCGTCTGTTGAGTGGCGGGCGGCCCACCGCCGCATGAAGCGGCTGCTGGTGCTCGGACTGGTCGCCGGGTGCGCGCATGCGCCGCGCACGAGCGCGCCGGTTACCCTCGCGAGCGCATTCACCGACGCCTTTCGGGTGGGCGTGGCAGTCAACGACGAGATCGTGACGGGTGCCGACAGTCTGGGCCGCGACGTCGTGATACGTCACTTCAACAGCATTACCGCGGAGAATGTTCTGAAGGCCGGGCCGCTCAACCCGCGACCGGGCGAATACCACTGGGCCCCGGCCGACGCCTTCGTCGCGTTCGGCGAGCGCCATGGCATGTTCATCGTCGGCCACACGCTGGTCTGGCACAATCAGACGCCTGCCTGGTTCTTCCAGGACTCGGCCGGCCGGGCGAACCCGCCGGAGGCGCAGCTCGAGCGCATGCGCAGCCACATCGAGGCGGTGGCCGGCCGCTACCGCGGCCGCATCGACGCCTGGGACGTGGTCAACGAAGTGATCGACAATGACGGGTCTTACCGACCGACGGCGTGGGTCCGCGCCGTCGGCGATGGCGACCGGCTGGTGCGGGAAGCGTTCCGGTACGCGAGCCGGTACGCGCCCGATGCCGAGTTGTACTACAACGACTTCAACGCGTGGCGGCCGGCCAAGCGTGATGGGATCATGCGGCTCGTCCGCATGCTGCAGCAGGCCGGCATCCGCATTGATGGCATCGGCATGCAGGGGCATTGGGGGTTGCACTACCCGGCACGGGAATACATCGAAGCGGCCATCGATTCATTCGCCTCGCTCGGCGTGAAGGTGATGATCACCGAGCTGGATGTGGATGTGCTGCCGCTCACCCGCGAAGGACAGATCATCGGGCAGGTCATGAGCGATCCGCAGTTTCAGCTGGAGGAATTCGAGGCGTTCCTCGATCCGTACCAGGACGGACTTCCGCAGGCGGTGCAGCAGGAGCTGGCCGATCGCTATGCCGAGCTGTTCGCGATCTTCTATGGGAAGCGCGACAAGATCGATCGGGTGACGCTTTGGGGCGTGCACGATGGCATGTCGTGGAAGAACGGCTATCCGGTGCCGGGGCGGACCAACTATCCGCTGCTGTTCGATCGCGCGCGTCGCCCGAAGCCGGCCCTGCGCGCGGTGCTGTCAGTGCCACGCGCGCAGTAGCCGGCAGCGTTTTACGTCAGGCCGGCCACAACCATCCGAACATACCCGCGGTCACCAGCGCGTACACGAGCCCATCGAAGGTGTTCTTGACCGATGTGCTCACCTTCCGCTTGTACCAGATGGTCTCCTGCCAGCCGGCCAGCGCGTAGCCGGCGAAGGCGGTGGCACCGGCGAAGCGGAAGACCTGGAGGTAATCGGCGCCCGGCTGCAGTGCACGTCCGGCGATGTAAGCGGCGAAGACACTGACGACCAGGCTGTAAATGAACCACTGGATCAGCTCCGCCGTCATGCTCGGCTTGCCCGCCGGCATGAAGGTCAGCGTCGCGACCGGGCCGCGCTCGTACTTGGCGAGCCAGGCCGGGTCCTTCATGGCCTCGGGCCCGCCACCCCAGGGCGTCATGTAGTTGCCGGGCGGGATGTTGTGACGATGCAACGCGTCACGGATCTCGTCTTCGGCCGGCAACCGCGCCCAGTCGGTGTTGTGATAGCGCAGAAGCATGTGCAGGATGAAGCTGACCAGGAAAACGGCTACGGCGGACAGCACGATGGGGAGCCACAGCGACAGCACCGGGACCATCGGTCACCTCCTCACGAGGGTGGACGTTCGCGCGCAGCGATCACTGCGCGGGGGAAGCGCCTGCAATGGTAGTATCCGTCCTGTCGGCGCGCTACTAACATGCAGCCCATGAAGCGCCGGGAATTCATCGCGCGGAGCGTCGTCGTGACCCTGGGGGCCGCGGGCTGGCAAGGCTGCGCGCGCCTGGCGACGCCGGGGGGCGGCCGCCTGTTCGAGATCTCGCTGGCTGAATGGTCGCTGCACCGCACGCTGCGGGCGGGCAGGCTCGATCATCTCGACTTCGCGCCGGCCGCGCGTCGCGACTACGGCCTGGATGCCGTGGAATACGTCAACGGCTTCTTCAAGGACAAGGCGCGCGATACCGCCTATTTGCGCGACATGAAAGCCCGCGCCGACGATGCCGGCGTGCGCAGTCTGCTCATTATGTGCGACGGCGAAGGTGACCTGGGTGACGACGACGACAACAAACGCCGCCAGGCGGTCGAGAATCATTACCGGTGGGTCGAGGCCGCCCGTTTCCTGGGCTGCCACTCGATCCGCGTGAATGCGGTCAGTCCGGCCGCGGCCGTCGAGGAGCAGATCGAGCTCACGGCCGATGGTCTTCACCGGCTTGCCGAGTTCGGCGCGCAGCACGCGATCAACATCATCGTGGAGAACCACGGCGGCGCTTCCTCCAACGCCGACTGGCTGATACCGGTGCTGCGCCGGGCGGATCACCCGCGCCTCGGAACGTTGCCCGATTTCGGGAACTTCCAGACAGCTAGCGGCGAGTCGTACGATCGCTACCGCGGCGTCGATCGCATGATGCCGTATGCGAAAGGGGTGAGCGCCAAGAGTCATGACTTCGATGCCAACGGCAACGAAGTGCACACGGATTACCGGCGCATGATGCAGATCGTGCTGCGACACGGCTACCACGGCTACGTGGGCATCGAGTACGAGGGTGACGGCCTGAGCGAAGCGGAAGGCATCCAAGCGACGCGCGACCTCCTGCTGCGCGTGCGCAGCGAGCTGAGCGGTTGACATGGATGCCATCACGACGCTCGAGACGCTGGTCGGGCTTGCGTTCATTTCCGGCATCCGGCTGTACTCGACGGTCTTCGCCGTCGGCCTCGGCATTCGCACCGGGTTTCTGGACGTGCCCGAACGTCTGTCACAGCTCGAGGGGTTGGCCAGCACACCGATCCTGTTCATCGCCGGTGGCATCTACCTGATCGAGTTCCTCGCCGACAAGATCCCGCTCGTGGATAGCGCCTGGGATCTCGTGCACACCGCCATCCGCCCACTCGGCGCGGCCATCCTCGGCGTCACCGCGGTGGGTGCCGTCGATCCGGTGGTGCAGGTGGGCACATTCCTGCTTTGCGGTGGCATCGCGCTGTCGAGTCATTCGGCCAAAGCGGGTACGCGCCTGGCTGCGAATCACAGCCCCGAGCCGGTCTCCAACATCGGGCTCAGCCTGGGTGAAGATGCGCTGGTCTTTACCGGCACCTGGCTGGTGTTCAACCATCCCATGATCGCCGCGATCATCGTGGTCGTGCTCGTGCTGCTGATTCTCTGGCTGGTCCCCAAGCTTTGGCGCCTTTTCCGCCGCAACTTCACGCGTCTCGTGCGCTTCATCGAAGGCGGCCCCAGGCCGAGCGAAACGGTGTGATGCAGCTGACCATTGCACGCCGTTTTCGCGGGCCGCCGAACTCCGCCAACGGTGGCTACGCGTGCGGGCTGCTGGGCAAACACGTGCATGGCCCCGCCCAGGTGCGGCTTCACATACCGCCACCGCTGGAAGAGACGCTGACGCTCGATCTGGGCAGGCCTGACCGCATTACGCTGCACAAAGGCGAGCAAATCATCGCGGAAGGCGCGCACACCGCAATCGAGCACGTTGTTCCGGATTTCGTCGATTACGACGTCGCCGCGCGGGCCTCGCGCAATTTTCGGTGGTATCACGGCCATCCGTTCGCCGGCTGTTTCGTATGCGGCCCGGAGCGCCGGCCCGGCGATGGGCTCTGCATCTATCCGGGCGCTGTAACGGATCGTGACGTGGTGGCTGCGACCTGGGTGCCCGATGTAACGATATGTGACAGCGCCGACGGGCTGGTCCTGCCTGAGGTCTTGTGGGCGGCGCTGGATTGTCCATCATGGTTTGGCCTGCTGGAATTCGAAGCGGGCATTCGAGGCTCGCTGCTCGGACAACTCACCGTACAAGTGCGGCGCCGCCCCAGGTTGGGCGAGAAGTGTGTCGTCCTGGGCTGGTCGCGTGGACGCGACGGCCGCAAGCTGTACGGCGGCGCGGCCGTTTACACGGCGGACGGTGAATTGCTGGGCAGCAGCTACGCTATCTGGATCGAACCGAAAGCGATGGGTCAAAGCTCGTAATGAAGAAAAACCTGATTGCCAAAGCCAGCACGAACATCAACGCGCCGCGCAGCGACATCTGGGATGCGCTGGTGACGCCCGAGTCGATCAAGCGGTACATGTTCGGCACGGATGTCACGTCGAAGTTCTACGAGGGCAGTCCGATCGTCTGGCGCGGCGAGTGGCAGGGCAAGGTGTACGAAGACAAGGGCAAAGTGTTGAAGGTCGATCCAGGGCGCGTGCTGCAGTTCAGTCATTACAGTCCGCTGTCGGGGCTGCCCGACCGGCCGGACAGTTATCATGTGGTCACGATCGAGCTCATCGACAAGGGTGGCGAGGTGAAGGTCGTGCTCACGCAGGACAAGAACCTGACCGAGGAAGCTCGCCAGCATTCCGAAAAGAACTGGCAATTGGTGCTCAACGCGCTCAAGGAATTGGTGGAAAGCTGAGCGCCCAGCCGACTATGTACCGCACGTCCTCACTGGAATGACCGGCGGGTCCGAAAAGGCAGACCGCGAAGCGGCCTTCGTCTTACAGCCGGTCGGCCGCGTCAGCTCGCGCCTGGTGAAGCGGGAAGATGCGCCCCGGCAGGCCGATGAGGGCGCGCCATCCGCATGGCTGGAATTCGATCCGGCTTTCGAGGATGCGCTGCGCGACCTGGCGGTGGGCGAGGAGATCCTGGTCCTGACCTGGCTGCACCAAGCCGACCGCACGACGTTGCGGGTATATCCGCGCGGCGATGTCGCCAGAGGATTGCGCGGCGTGTTCAGCACACGATCACCGGATCGCCCGAATCCGATCGGCATTCACCGCGTGCACATCGTCGCCATGACCAGCCCCTTGCGTGTGCAGGTCACCAGCCTGGAGGCGATCGACGGCACGCCTATCCTCGACGTAAAGCCGGTTCTCAAGTCCAGCCGCGAGCGCTGAGCGCTCCCGGCCTCCGTACCCGCTCGCGGTGGGGTACCGCTTTTGCTCTAAGCCGGCCCGGGACGTGGTATTCCCAAGAGCGAACAGTGCGTATCTTCGAGCGATTCGTACAGCCAGCACGCGGGCTGAGTGGTGCCCGCGACGGCACGCACATGAGCGTCGGTTTTCTCAACTCGAATAATCGTGAATTGAATGATCTGGGCATGGACAGGGTTCATTGCCTTTGTGCTACTGATGCTGGCGTTGGATCTCGGCGTCTTTCACCGCAAAGCGCACGTGGTAAGTGTCAGGGAAGCACTCATGTGGTCCATGGTATGGATCGCCCTGGGCGTCAGCTTCAGCCTCTTCGTCTACTTCGCTTACCAGAACCAGTGGTTTGATCTCGGCACCACGCGGGATGCGGTGGATGGCCTGCTCAACGACGGGACGGCGGCGGTCGAGAAGTATCTGACCGGCTACGTCGTCGAGAAGTCGTTGAGCGTCGACAACATCTTCGTCATCTCGATGATCTTCAGCTCGTTCGGCGTGCCGGCGCTCTACCAGCACCGCGTGCTGTTCTGGGGCATCCTGGGCGCACTGGTGATGCGCGGCGCCATGATCGCCGTCGGCACGACGCTCATCGCACGCTTTCACTGGGTGCTCTACATCTTCGCCATATTTCTCATCGTCACCGGCATCCGCATGCTGTTCATGGAAAGCGAGCATGGCGATCCCGCCAGCAACCGCGTCGTGCGACTGGCGCGCCGCTTCTTCCCGGTGACCAGCCGCTTCCACGGCCAGCACTTCATGGTGCGCGCGGGCACTCGGCACGCCGAGGAGGCCGCGACGCCCGACGCGCCCGCGGAGCCGGATCCCATGCTCGAGCGCGCGCGCCCCGGCGCACTGCTGCTCACTCCGCTCGCGCTGGCGCTGATCATGGTGGAGACGACCGACCTGATCTTCGCCGTCGATTCGATCCCCGCGATCTTCGCGATCACCGCCGACCCGTTCCTGGTTTTCACCAGCAACGTTTTCGCGATCCTGGGCCTGCGCTCCCTCTACTTCGCCCTGGCCGGCATGGTCGAGAAATTCCGCTATCTCAAACCGGCGCTCGCTCTCATCCTGCTGGTGGTAGGACTCAAGATGCTGCTCGCCGAGTGGCTGAAGCTGACGCTGGGCAAGCACTTCAACGTCGTGCTGCTGGCCGTTGTCCTGCTCATTCTCGCGGTCGGCGTACTCGCGTCGTTGAGGGACGGACTCGGGCGCGGGCGCGGGCGCGGGGGTGGGCGCGGGTAACTGATACGGGCGCGGGCCGCGGCCCCCCGCGGCCCCCGGCACGCGGCCGGGGGGGGGCTCCCCGCGCG
>CBJLQC010000119.1:0-7127 GCA_966424955.1 uncultured bacterium
ATGCGCGGCGAGTTTTGAAATAGAAGCACACGAGGATAGGGAATGGAGCGGCGGGCGCCTCGCGCTCGCGCTCGCGCTCTTATCCTCTTAACCTGAGAAACGGATATGGCGAGTACAGAAGCGCAGCTCAGAGCCAGCGAAATCAAGAACGTGCTGCTCAAGGAAATCGAGCAGTACAGTGAGGAGCTGCAGGTCGAAGAAGTCGGCACCGTCCTGGAAGTGAAGGACGGCGTCGCGCGTATTTACGGCCTGTCCCACGCGATGGCCAGCGAAATGTTGGAGATCACTTCCAGCGAGACCGGCGAATCGATCATCGCCCTCGCCCTCAACCTGGAAGAGGACAACATCGGCGCGGTCGTCATGGGTGACTGGGCGACGCTGCACGAAGGCGACGCGGTGCGTCGCACCGGCCGCGTGCTCGACATCCCGGTGGGTGACAGCTACCTCGGCCGCGTGGTCGATGCGCTCGGGCAGCCGATCGATGGCAAAGGCGAAATCAAGGCGGAAGGGCGCCGGTTCATCGACATCGTGGCGCCCGGCATCGTGCTGCGGCAGCCCGTGAAGGAGCCGATGCAGACCGGTCTCAAGGCGATCGACTCGATGATCCCGATCGGCCGCGGCCAGCGCGAGCTGATCATCGGCGACCGCGGCACCGGCAAATCGGCGGTCGCCATCGACACGATCATCAATCAGAAGGGCGGCGACGTCGTCTGTATTTACTGCGCAATCGGCCAGCGCGCCGGTAAAGTCGCGAGCGTCATCCAGAACCTGCAGGAACACGGCGCGATGGATTACACCATCGTGGTCGCGGCCAACGCCTCGGATCCGGCGCCCATGCAGTACATCGCGCCTTATTCGGCCACCGCATTGGCCGAGCACTTCATGTGGCAGGGCAAGCACACGCTGGTCATTTACGACGACCTTTCCAAGCAGGCCACGGCATACCGCCAGATTTCGCTGGTGCTGCGCCGTCCGCCCGGGCGTGAGGCGTATCCCGGCGACGTGTTCTATCTGCACTCGCGCCTGCTCGAGCGCGCGGCCAAGCTCTCCGACGAGCAGGGTGGCGGCTCGCTCACTGCGCTGCCCATCATCGAGACGCAGGCCGGCGACGTGTCGGCGTACATACCGACCAACGTGATCTCGATCACCGACGGGCAGATCTTCCTGGAGTCCGACCTTTTCTATGCCGGCGTACGCCCGGCGGTGAACGTCGGCATCTCGGTATCGCGCGTGGGCGGCTCGGCGCAGATCAAGGCGATGCGCTCGGTGGCCGGTCGTCTGCGCCTCGACCTGGCGCAGTACCGCGAGCTGGAAGCCTTCGCGCAGTTCGGCTCGGAGCTGGACGCGGCCACCCAGAAGCAGCTCGCACGCGGCGCGCGCACCGTCGAAATCCTGAAGCAGCCGCAGTTCGCGCCCATGCCGGTCGAGTTCCAGGTCATGTCGATTTGCGCGGTGACCAACGGTCACATCGACGATGTGCGGGTGGAGCAGGTGCGCGACTGGGAGCATCAGTTCCATGATTTCATGCGCACGCGCCATCCCGACGTCGGGGATGCGATCCGGACGACCAGGCAGATCGGCAAGGAAGATGTGGAGCCGAAGCTGGTTGCGGCGATCAACGAGTTCAAGGAAGTGTTTGCTTCGCAGCGGCAGGCGAAAACCGAAGCGAGTAGATAATGGCGAAGACGCGCGAGCTGAAGCGTCGCATCCGGTCGATCCGGAAGACGCGGCAGATCACCAAGACGATGGAGATGGTCTCGACTTCGAAGCTGAAGCGGGCCACCGATCGTGTCTATGCGGCGCGCCCGTATGCCGAGCGCCTGGGCGAGGTGATCAGCCGGCTGTTGGATCCGGAGCTGCGCGAGCGTTATCCGCTGCTGCGCAAGCCGGAAACGGTGCAGCGCGCGGCCATCGTCGTCATCACCTCGAATCGCGGGCTGGCCGGCGCGTTCAACGTCAACCTGATCCGCGAAGCGCGCCGTTTGCTGAATCGGTTGACGGAGCAGGGCGCGCACGTCGAGCTGCACGCGGTCGGGCGCAAGGGCATCGGCTTCTTCCGTTTTCAGAAGCAGGCCCTGGCCACGGCGACGACCGAGATCGGCGACCGGCCCACGGCGGAGCACGCGCTGGCCGTCATCGATCCGCTGCGCGAGCGCTTCGAGCGCGGCGAGCTGGACGAGGTATACGTGGTCTACGCGCAGTTCCGCTCCGCGCTGTCCACGCCGCCCGCCGTCATGAAGGTGCTGCCGGTCGAGGGCAGGGTCGAGGGTGAGCGCGCGAGCGAGCGCGCGGGGAAGTACATCGCCAACTACGAGTTGTCGCCTTCCGGCGACCAGATTCTCACGCAGATACTGCCCCTCTACGTGCGCAACAGCATGTATCGGGCGTTAGTGGAAACCGCTGCCGCCGAGCACGGCGCGCGCCGGACCGCTATGAAGAACGCGACCGACAACGCGGGTGAAATGCTCGATTTGTTGAATCGCACGTACAACCGCGCCCGGCAGGCGCAGATCACGCAGGAAATCGCAGAGATTGTCGGCGGTGCGGCGGCTTTGGAGTAGCGGAAGAACGTTCACGTGCACGAACCCGGTGACGGACACGTGGCGTGAACGATCATGATAGATACTTACTAGTTGATGAAATTACGTGTCCGTGCCCGTGTTCGTGGACGTGAACGTTCCAGGGGAAAGGCAATGGCAACAGCAACAGCAAACGGCACCACCACGGGTAGCGTCGTGCAGGTCATCGGCCCGGTCATCGACGTCGAGTTCTCCGAGCATCTTCCGGAGATCTACAACGCGCTCGAGATCCATGCCAAAGGTGAAGCAGGCGCGCCCGACATCAACCTGGTCGCGGAAGTGCAGCAGCACATCGGGCGCAACCAGGTGCGCGCGGTCGCGATGTCGTCTACCGACGGCGTGGTGCGCGGCATGGAAGTGCGCGATACCGGGGCAGCGATCTCGGTGCCGGTCGGCGATGCCGCGCTGGGTCGCATCCTGAACGTGCTCGGCCAGCCGGTCGACCAGCGCGGCGAGATTCCGCCGGACACCGAGCGTTGGCCGATCCACCGGCCGGCGCCCAAGTTCACGCAGCTGGAGCCCAAGACCGAGATCTTCGAGACGGGCATCAAGGTCATCGACCTGATCGCGCCGTACGTGAAGGGTGGCAAGACCGGCCTGTTCGGCGGCGCCGGCGTGGGCAAGACGGTCGTCATCATGGAGCTCATCAACAACATCGCGCAGGAGCACGGCGGCAAGTCGGTGTTCTGCGGCGTGGGTGAGCGTACGCGCGAAGGCAACGACCTCTACCTGGAAATGAACGAGTCGGGCGTCATCAACTCGACGGCACTCGTTTACGGGCAGATGAACGAACCACCGGGCGCGCGCCAGCGTGTCGGTCTGTCCGGGCTCACCATCGCGGAATATTTCCGCGATGTCGAAAAGCAGGACGTACTGCTGTTCATCGACAACATCTTCCGCTTCACGCAGGCGGGCTCGGAAGTTTCCGCGCTGCTGGGTCGCATGCCTTCGGCGGTCGGTTACCAGCCGACCCTGGGCACCGAGATGGGCGAATTGCAGGAGCGCATCACCTCCACGCGCGACGGATCCATTACGTCCGTACAGGCTATCTACGTACCGGCCGACGACCTGACCGACCCCGCGCCGGCGACCGCGTTCGCGCACCTGGACGCGACTACCGTGCTGACCCGCGCGCTCACCGAAATCGGCATTTATCCCGCGGTCGATCCGCTCGATTCGACATCGCGCATCATGGATCCGCAGTTCGTGGGTGAGCGCCACTACGAGGTGGCGTCCGAAGTGCAGCGGATACTGCAGCGTTACAAAGAGCTGCAGGACATCATCGCGATCCTGGGCATGGACGAGCTCTCGGAAGACGACAAGATCCTGGTCGGCCGCGCCCGTCGTATCCAGCGCTTCCTGTCGCAGCCGTTCCACGTCGCCGAGCAGTTCACCGGCATCAAGGGCCGCTACGTGAAGCTGGAAGACACGGTCGAATCATTCGGCCGCGTCGTGGCCGGCGAATTCGACCATCTGCCCGAGCAGGCCTTCTACATGAAAGGCGGCATCGAGGACGTGATCGAAGAAGCCAAGAAGCAAGGCTGGCTCTGATCATGGCCCTGAAGGTCTCCGTTATCAGCCCTGAGAAGACGGTCTACGAAGGCGAGGCCGATCAGGTAGTCGTACCTGCGTGGGACGGCCAGCTGGGCGTGCTCAAGGGTCACGCGCCGATGCTCGTCCTGCTGGGCGAAGGCGAGCTGCGCATCACGCGCGCGGGCAGCGACGAACGCTTCCACATTCGTGGTGGATTTCTGCAGGTTGCTGACGATGTTGTGACCGTTCTCAGCGAGCACGCGTCTTAGGGAGACAGGGTGGTAGTGAGGCGGCGCCGTTTTTGCACAAGGCGTCGCCAGACATAATCGGGAGAGACGACATGCTCAAGCGTGTATTTGCAACGGCAGTTCTAGTACTGGCAACGGCACAGGGTGCATCCGCCCAGCGCTGGGATGCACCGCTTTTCTTCAGCCCGCGCCAGCACGACGACATCGGGGTCTATTTCGTCCGGACCGATCGCGATGACAACTTCGTCAACGATGAAGCCAACGGCTTGAAGTTCATCTGGCGCCAGAGCGGGAATCTCAACCTCGGGGTGCACGTGGGCACGGGCGATATCGAGAATATCGGCGAGTCGATCCTGCTCGGTGCAGAGCTGTACGGCCCGCTCTCGCGCGTCGGCGCCGGCACCGGATTGATGGTCAATTGGAGTGCCGGCATCGGCGCCGCGTTCGGTGACCTGGGCAACGATGTCGACTACATCGACTTCAGTGTGCCGGTCGGCGTCAGTCTCGGCATGCAGCTCGGGAGTGGCAGCACGGTTATCGTGCCGTTCATTCATCCGCGCGTGTCATTGGATGTGGTGGCGATCACCGTCGATGATGTGGAAGAAACCGACACTGAAGTTGGCTTCGCCGCGGATTTGGGCGCCGAGGTGGGACTGGGCCAGCGGTTCTTGCTGCGCGGCGCTTACACGTTCGGTGAAGATCGCAAAGCCTTCGGCGTCGGCCTCGCCTATCGTATTCCGCGCGGCGTCGTAGTTCGCTGATTCATACATTGCGTGGGGGCCGCACGGCCCCCACGTTCTCTTCATGAAGGTCGATCTCCATCTCCATTCCACAGCATCGGACGGCAGTCTCTCGCCGAGCGCGCTGGTATGGGCGGCGCGCGCGGGCGGGCTCGACGTCATCTCCGTAACCGATCACGACACCGTGGCCGGCATTGCGGAAGCGATGACCGCACTGCCAGCGGCCATGCATGTCATACCCGGTGTTGAGCTGTCCACGACGCTGGATGCGCTCGAGCTGCACATCCTCGGTTATTTCGTCGATCCCGCGAATGCCCGGTTGGTCGCACACGGCGATCATGCGGTCGGGGCGCGCCGCGCGCGCGTGCAGCGCATGCTCGAGCTGCTCCGCCAATACGACGTCCACGTCTCGCTCGAGGAAGTGCTCGCCGCGGCGGAAGGCAGCCCGCGCGTTCTGGGGCGGCCGCATGTCGCGCGCGCATTACAGAAGAAGGGGTACGTGCAGACACCCGCCGAAGCGTTCGATCGTTTCCTGGGCGATGCCGGCCCCTGCTTCCTGCCCACCGAGCTGTTGCATCCGAGGGCAGCCATCGAGATGATCCGCCAGGCCGGTGGTGTCGCGCTGTGGGCGCACCCACGCCCTGACGTACTGGAGCGCAAACTGCCGGACCTGGTCGATTGGGGGCTGCAGGGCCTGGAGTGTTTTCGGCCGCGTGCGGCGGCGGAGGAAATCAGCACGCTCCAGGCTCACGCCCAGCAGCATGGTCTGTTGCTATCCGGCGGGTCCGACTGGCACGGCACGTGGCACGGCCGTGTCGGCGACTTTTACGTGGACAGCATGGACATCAGCCGGCTGCTCGAGGTAGGCGGTATCTGATCAGGAGGCGGCCTGCAGGATGGCGCCTTTCAGATAGATGCTCTCCGGAATCTGCACGATCTCCGGATGATCGGCTGCCTGGCCGCGTGCTTCGATCCAGCGCATGGGTCGCCCGGCGTCGGCGGCGGCATCCTCCAGCATCTCACGAAACAGCGCGGTGCCCATGTGGAACGAGCAGCTGAAGGAACAGAGATAACCACCCGGTCTGAGCAGCCGCATGGCGCGCAGATTGATCTCCTTGTAGCCGCGCAAGGCTTTCTGTACCGCATCGCGCCGCTTCGCGAAGGCCGGCGGATCGACGATGACGACGTCGTATTCCTCACCGGCGACTTCCTGCTCGCGCAAGAAATCGAACGCGTTGGCCTCCACGAAATCGATGTTGCTGAAGCCATTCAGCTGGGCGTTCATGCGCGCACGCGCGAGCGCGTCGCCGGATGAATCGATCGCGGTGACCTGCGCCGACCGCTGCGCCAGGTGCAGGGCGAAGGAGCCGTGGAAGGAGAAGCAGTCGAGCGTGCGTCCGCGTGCCAGCTGGCCGGCGCGTGCGCGATTCTCCCGCTGGTCGAGGAAGGCGCCGGTCTTTTGCCCGTGCCAGGGCGCAGCCAGGTAGCGAATGCCGCCTTCGCGCACCTCGATCTCCTCCGGGACATCCCCGTGCAGCAGCTCCGTCGCCTGCGGCAATTTCTCGTGGATGCGGACCGCCGGGTCGTTGCGCGCCAAAATACCTGCGGGCTCGAGCAACTCGAGCAGCGCGGCGACGATCTCGTCTCGGTATGTTTCGAGTCCCGCCGACAGGAACTGCGTAACCAGGTATTCGTCGTACTTATCGACGACCAGCGACGGCGCACCGTCCGCTTCGCCGTGCAGCAGACGATACGCGTTCGCGTCTATCGCCAGCGCATCGCGATACGCGAGCGCCGCGGCAATGCGTTCACGCCAGAACACGCGGTCGATCGGCTGGTCATCATCGGTCAGCATGCGCAGTGATATCTGCGATGCCGGACTCCATAGCGCGGTGCCGAGAAATCCACCACGCTCGTCTACGACGTGCACCGCCCCCGCCACTGTGGCGGGCGCTTCCAGCACATCGCTCTGATAGATCCAGGGGTGACCGCGTCGCCAGCGGCTGGCGCCACGGCGACTCACCCTG
>CBJLQC010000120.1:0-7094 GCA_966424955.1 uncultured bacterium
CGGCTCGCCGCCGCTCGGGACCAAGGGGCGCTACCTCTTCGACGAGCGGGTAAAATTCCCGGTGATGACGTACGCGCAGCTGCAGTTCATCAAGGCTGAGGCGGCGTTGCGCAAGGGTGACCAGGCGACTGCCAAGCAAGCGTATCTGAACGGCGTCAGCGCGCATATCGATTTCGTGAATGCCCGCAATGCGGAGATCGCGAACGAGAACCTGACCCAGATTTCCGGGACGGAGAAGGCGAACTTCCTGGCGCATCCGGAAATCGCGCCCGCGACGGTCACGCTGTCGCACATCATGGGACAGAAGTACATCGCGCAGTGGGCGTGGTCACACGTCGAGCTGTGGACCGACCTGCGCCGCTTCCACTACACGGATCTCGATCCGGTAGCCGGCACGCAGGTGTTCCGCGGGTTCACCATGCCGACGAACTACGATCCGGATAACAACAACCAGCCGGTCTACCGCATACGTCCGCGGTACAACTCCGATTACGTGTGGAACAAGGAGGAGCTGGACAAGATCGGCGGGCTGGCACTCGACTACCACACCAAGCGCATCTGGATCACGGAGTAGTCACCCATGAAAACACTACGATCGATTTTGATGCTCGTCGTGGCCGTAGCCGCGACGTCGGCCTGCGAGAAGAACGCGGTGGGGATCATTGCCGAGCCGGTTTCCGGCGGCGCCAACGTCAAGTTCTTCAACTTCGCAGTCGGCTCGCCGGCAGTGAACTTCTTCATCAACAACGGGAAGGTCACGGCGGTAAGCGCGACGGGTTGTTTCCTGCTCGATGATGCCAACCGGCAGGAGTGCCTGACCACGGGTCGCCAGTCCACGTCCGGCGTTGGTTACGGGAGTGCCGGTAATGGCGCCAGCGCGTGGTACTCTGACGTGCCAGCGGGCGCGGCGGCCATTAGTGGCCGGATCTCCGCGCCATTGGTCGTCGGCACGGATACGACACCCCCGAACACCCCGATCTCCAACCTGCAGTCTAACGTTGAGGCCGGGAAGTTCTACTCGTTCTACCAAAGCGGCATTTATAACGCCGCGACGAAGACGGCTGATTCGTTCATCGTCGAGGATGTTCTGCCGGCGGATCGTGATTTCGCGGTCACGCACGTCCGGTTCGTCAATGCTACCTCGACGACGCAGCCGATGACGTTGTACGTGCTGAACCGGGTGACGCAGGAAGTCACCGCCATTGGTGGCGAAGTCGCGTACAAGTCGGCCAGCCAGTTCGTAGCGCTGCCGGAAAGTGACTACGACCTGTACACGCGCGTGGCCGGCTCGACTACGAACGTGTTCAGCCGGAACCAGATCACGTTCAACGGCGGGCGAGCCTACACCATCACAGCGCGCGGCAACACGGCCGTCGCATCCACCATGTTGCTCGACAACACGGCCAACCGCTGATCGGGTTGGCGTCAGACACGAAACCCCCGGTGGCAACACCGGGGGTTTTTTGTTCAGGGATTCACCAGGATCGCATACGAGGACATCGGCAGCGCGGGGGCAGCCGACAGCTCGATGATGTTGCCCGGTCCGACCGCGATCGGCCGGTAGGTGAACGGCTCGATCGGGCCTACCGGATCGAGCTGGAACTGGATCTCCGGACGAACCAGCAACGTTCCCGGAATGCGGAAGTTCGCGATCCGCCCGGCGGCAACCGTGCCGATGCGATGGCGGATCCTGCCATTCAGCGCGAACACGTCGAGTTCGCCCATGTAATCGTTACGTACGACGAGTGTGGATGCATCGGCCGGCGGCGTCGGCAAAAAAGCCGTATCCTGCTCTCGAACCGCCGGCCCGCACGCGGTCAGCGCGAGCGCGCAGACTGCGAGTCTCCCTAGCTGCGATTGCGTCATTCGCCACCTCCCATTCATCTCACCCCACCAACACAGCCGCAATCAGAGCTGCGTTCAATAACGACTATTGCATTTAGAAGGCCGCTCCTCAGTGAGGAGCGGCCATGGCAGGTATACTGCGCGAAAACGCGCGCATGTAAGGGAAAACCACGGATGGTGGTTGGACCTGGAAAACAAAACCCCGGGTCGTTCCCCGGGGTTTAAAGGACCGACAAGACGGTGTGCATCACGCCTTCACAAACAGGTACTCCGTGCCATTGTTGTAAATCCGCAGCGTCTTTCCGAAGAACGCACCGCTGGTCTCGATCCCGCCCCGCCACACCAGCTGGACGCCAATCTCCGACGTGGTGTACGACCCGGTGAACTGGCGCTGGAAGCTCAGCGGCTCGCGGGCTGTCAGCTGCGCCCGCATCTGCAGCTTCATTTCGAAGTTGCCATCCCGATTCAGTACGAGAGTGCCGGAGACGACTTCTTCACCCGTGCCCAGCGCCTGGGGCACTGCCTGCCCGTCCACGGCGATCAGATTATAATTGCCCGTTGCCTTGGGCCCCTGCGAGATCTGCGAATTGGCGGCGCAGCCGGCCAGCGCGATTGCCAGCATAGCCCCGATAACCTTTCGCATCGTCCCTCCCTTGTTGTTTGGTGCTTCTACAATTGATTCTGGTTTTCCAAAAAGCTGCGAGGGGAATCCTGATTCGACGTAGGCAACTGGCGCACAAAGCCGGGGCTGGGGGCAGCCAGTGGACGTTTCGAGCCCCGGCCCCCAGAATTCTGCCCCTGACCTGAATCCGAGGCACCATGGACTGGATTAGCGAACCTTCGGCGTGGATTGCATTTGCGACGCTGACCCTGCTCGAGATCGTGCTGGGTATTGATAACATCATCTTCATATCGATCCTGGCCGGGAAGCTGCCCCCAGATCAGCGCGAAAAGGCGCGCCTGCTCGGGCTCGGGCTGGCCATGGTCATGCGCATCATCCTCCTGCTCCTGATCAGCGTGATCGTGCGGCTGACCGCCCCCCTGTTCGAGGTTCTGGGACAGGAGATTTCGGGGCGCGACCTGATCCTGATCGGCGGTGGCCTGTTCCTGCTCGGCAAGAGTACCTTCGAGATCCACGAGAACCTGGAGGGCGAGCACGGCGAGAAGTCCGCGCGCGTGCCCGCGAAGTTCGGTGCGGTGCTGATGCAGATCATGCTGCTCGACATCGTGTTTTCGCTGGACTCGGTGATCACGGCCGTGGGCATGGTCGATCACGTCGCCGTCATGATCGCTGCTGTGGTGGTCGCCATCGGCTTCATGCTCGCCTTTTCCGGCCACATCGCGCGTTTCGTGGAGCGACACCCCACGATCAAGATGCTGGCGCTGGCGTTCCTGATCCTGATCGGCGTGACGCTGATCGCGGAAGGTTTCGAGCAGCACATCTCGAAGGGCTATATCTACTTCGCGATGGCGTTTTCGGTCATGGTGGAGATGCTGAACCTGAAGATGCGCAAGAAAGCGGCAGAACCGGTTGCCTTCAAGCACCGGTATGCCGAGACGCAGTGAGGTTTAGGGCGTTCCGACCGTTGCCACGTCTACTACATTTAAGGGATGATCAAGGTCACGCTACCCGACGGTAAAATTCTCGAGATCGAGCGCGGCACCACGGTAGGTGACGTCGCGCACGGCATCGGGCCGCGTCTCGGCAAAGCTGCGCTGGGCGCCCGGCTCAATGGCGAGCTCGTCGATGTCATGCGCCCGATCGAGAGCGATGCGACGCTCGAGATCCTCACCGAGAAGAATCCCGACGCCTTGTACCTGCTGCGGCACTCCGCGGCGCACATGCTGGCGACGGCGGTGCGCAAGATTCGGCCGCGTGCCGCCATTGGTTTTGGCCCGCCCATCGAGGACGGCTTCTACTACGATTTCGACGTCAGCGAGCCGTTCACGCCGGAGGACGTCGAGCGTATCGAAAACGAGATGCGCGCCGTCGCGCGTGCAGAGCAGCCTTTCGAGCGGAGGCAGGTCTCGAAGGAGGAAGCGCGTCAGCTTTTCGCGGACGATCCGCTCAAGCTGGAGCGGCTCGGCGAGCTGGGCGATGACGAAGTCATCACGGTTTACCGCAACGGCCCCTTCCTGGATCTATGCCGTGGGCCGCACGTGCCGGATACCGGGCGCGTCAAGCACTTCAAGCTGATGAGCGTCGCGGGCGCGTACTGGCGGGGCGACGAGAAGCGCCAGATGCTGCAGCGCATTTACGGTACGGCATGGTTCACGAAGGACGAGCTCGAGCAGCATCTGCACCGCCTGGAGGAAGCGAAGCGCCGGGATCATCGCAAGCTGGGGCGTGAGCTGGACCTCTTCACGTTCCATCCCTGGTCCCCCGGAGCGGCTTACTGGAGTGCGCGCGGAGAAGCGATTTTCCACGAGCTGATGGAGTGGATGCGCGGGACGCTGCTGCGCAATGGCTACGAGATCGTCAAGACGCCGCTGCTGTACAACAAGGGGTTGTGGGAGATCTCCGGGCATTGGGGCAAGTACCGCGAAAACATGTTCCTGGTGCTGGACAAGGAGACCGACGAGCACGACTTCTCGCTCAAGCCGATGAACTGCCCCTCGCATCACGTGATGTTCGGCTTCAAGCGTCGCTCGTACCGCGAGCTGCCCATTCGCTACGGCACACAGGATGTGCTGCACCGCAATGAAGTGTCGGGTGCGCTGAGCGGACTGACGCGCGTGCGGCAGTTCCAGCAGGACGACGCGCACATCTATCTGATGGAAGAGCAGGTCACCGCGGAGGTCAAGCGTCTCGTGGAGATGATCAACTATTTCTACGGCACGCTCGGACTGAAGTACGTGGTGAAGTTCGGCACGCGTCCGGAGCAGCGCATCGGTAGCGATGAGCTGTGGGAGCGCGCTGAAGGCAAGCTGCGCGCGGCACTGGAGGAAGTCGGGCTGGCGTACGAGGAAAACCCCGGCGACGCCGCCTTTTACGGTCCCAAGATCGACTTCCACGTGCAGGACGCGATCGGCCGCACCTGGCAGCTGGGCACGATCCAGCTGGACTACAATGCGGCCGAGCGCTTCGACCTCTGGTACGTCGGCGAGGACAATACGGACCATCGGCCGGTGGTCATTCATCGTGCGATTTTCGGCTCGTTTGAGCGCTTCATCGCCATCCTGATCGAGCACTTCGCAGGTGCATTCCCCGTGTGGCTGGCGCCCGAACAGGTGCGCGTCCTGCCCATTACCGACGAAGTGCGCGACGCGGCCGCGCAATACGTGGAGCAGCTCAGGAGCGCCGGGATTCGGGCGGCGCTGGATGAGCGCACGGAAACGCTCAACTACAAGATTCGCGAAGCGGAGACCCAGAAGGTGCCCTACATGGCAGTCGTCGGTAAGCGCGAGGCCGAGAATGGCAGTGTCGCGGTGAGACGGCAGGGCGCGGGGCAGAAGCAGGAGGTCATGCCCCTGACCGACTTCGTGGCGCGCGTAACAGAGCAGATCGCGACGAAGGCGTTGCCGTAGGGCATCGGGCTACGGGCTCGGGCAGGGGCCGGATTTTCGGGCCCGGGCTCGTCCTCGGGATGGGGATCGGGAACCACACCACCCCGATCCCGTGGACGAGCCCCGGCCCGGCAATCCCGGCCCGTGCCCGAGCCCGCAGCCCGATCCCGGCGAAGCGTTGACCCAACTCACAGTCCCCGTTAACTTTTGGCTCAAAATAGGGCAAGTGGGAGAATTCTCCCCACCCTCAGGTCCGCAGCGCGGTACCGCCGGGTTCCAGAGCGACAGGTCACGCCGCGCGTGCGCGCATGCCTGTCTCTGTGGACTGGTGGACCCGCTGAAATAGCGGGTCTTTTTTGTTTCTCGTACTTGGAGACAGCGTATCAGCAAGGAACAGAGAGTTCGCGTCAACCGACAGATTCGTATCAGTCCGGTCCGCGTAATCGGCGCGGAAGGTGAACAGCTCGGGATTCTCGCGGTGGAGGAGGCTTTGGCGAGAGCAGAGCAGGATGGTTTGGATCTGGTAGAAGTGGCGCCCACCGCAAGACCCCCGGTCGTCCGCATCATGGACTACGGGAAGTACAAGTACGAGGAAGCGCGCAAAGCGCGGCAGGCCAGGAAGAAGCAGCATCACATCCAGGTGAAGGAAGTCAAATTCCGGCCTGGCATTGAAGCCCATGATTTCGAGTTCAAGGTGCGTCACGCCTTCAAGTTCCTGGAGGAAGGCGACAAGGTGAAGGTGACGATGATGTTTCGGGGACGTCAGATGGCGCACCCCGAGATCGGCCGGGAAGTCCTGATGCGGGTTGCGGAAGCTTTGCAGGACATTGGCAAGGTGGAGACGCAGCCGACGATGGAAGCCCGCACCATGACCATGATCATAGCGCCGAAGAAGTAGCACTCGTCGCTCAAGCCGCCTCGTCGGATTGCACGACGGGTGAAGGAGAATGGAGAGGAACGATTATGCCGAAGATGAAGACGAATCGCAGCGCTGCCAAGCGCTTCAAGGTGACCGGTAAAGGCAAGGTCAAGCGCCGCCAGGCGAACAAGAGCCACATTCTGACGAAGAAGGCTTCCAAGCGGAAGCGCCATCTGCGGGACGCGAAAATCGCGCAGAAGGGTGATGAGCGGCGCGTCAAGCGCATGCTGGGCATGGGAGGCTGATCATGGCAAGAGCAACAGGCGGAGTCGCAAGACACGCGAAGAAGAAGCGCTACCTGCGCGCGGCGCGCGGCTACTTCGGCGGCCGCTCCAAGCTGTGGCGCATCGCCAAGAACGCGGTGGAGCGTGGCTGGGTCTACTCCTATCGCGACCGGAAGGCGCGCAAGCGCGACTTCCGGCGGCTCTGGATCACGCGCATCAATGCGGCCGTGCGCGAGCATGACGCCGACTTCAGCTACTCCCGATTTATGAACGGACTGAAGCGCGCGGGCATCGATGTCAATCGCAAGGTGCTCGCCGACCTGGCGGTGCGCGACCCGGCATCCTTCGGACAGATCGTGGCGAGAGCGAAGTCCGCTGCCCAATAAGGGCGCGGAAGATCTCGAAGCGGCTGAAAGGGTCGACGTCCCACGGGCGTCGGCCCTTTTTGCCGGTCGCGCGGTGGGGCCGGGATGGGTATTTTTTCACCACGAAGACACGAAGAACACGAAGAGCTGCTCGCGTCCGAGTCGCTGCGCAGTTCAATCAAATTTGGATTTTGATTTACGACGAAACCGCCTTGGCACGTGAGAACAACTTCG
>CBJLQC010000121.1:0-7058 GCA_966424955.1 uncultured bacterium
ACGCCCTCGGCCAACGGCACGATGGCGCTCGTCCTGCTGCGGCTCGGCTGGCACGCCGAAGCCGAAAAGATCCTCAACGCATTCGCAGCGTCGGCCGAGCGCCTGAACACGGCCGCCGCGACGTACATGCGGGCGGTGTCGTGGCTGACAGCGCCGGTGAGCACGCTCGTGGTCGTCAGCCGTGATCAGCACGACGTCGATCTCTGGAACGAAGCGCTGCGCACCTACCGTCCGCGCACGCTGTCACGCCGCTTCCTGGCGGGTAAGGTCGATACCGCGGAGCTGCCGCCCGAGCTGCGCGCCATGGTATCGAGTGAGGCGCCGCGCGCCTATCTCTGCGCCGGGACGACATGCGCGGCGCCGGTAACTGATGCCGCGTCGCTGCGGGAAGTCATGCGGGAGTTCCGCGGCGGATGAGACGCGCCGAGCTGTTGCGCCCCGGTGTGCTGGAGATCGCCGACGTCGCCGTGCCGACGCCCGGCCCGGGTGAAGTCGTGCTGCGGGTCGAGACGGCGCTGACCTGCGGCACCGACATCAAGACGTACCAGCGCGGCCATCCCCGGATCCCGTTGCCGGCCCCGCTGGGCCACGAGTTCTCCGGTATCATCGCGGCGACCGGCGCGGGGGTGGATCGCTTTCGCGAGGGCGATGCGGTCGCGTGTACGCCGACCGCGCCGTGCGGGGTGTGCCGGTTGTGCGAGCGCGGGCACGACAGTCTGTGCCCGCAAGCCGTCGGCCGGATCGTGCTCGGTGGTTTCGGCGACTACGTACTCATTCCTCAGCATATCGTGCAATCGAACATGTTCGAGCGACCGGAATCGCTGGACGCCGAGCATGCCGCCGTCCTCGAGCCCCTCGCCTGCGTCATGCACGGCGCGGATCGGGTGCTGCTCGAGCGCGCCGAGCGCATCATCATCGTGGGGGATGGGCCGATTGCCCTGCTGTTCGGCCAGGTCGCGCTACTGCGGGGCGCCGAAGACGTCATGCTGTTCGGCAAACACGACATCAGGCTGCGCGCCGCCGAGGCGCTCGGACTGAACGCGATCGATGCAAGCGATGCCGACATACGGATCATCGCCCAGGAGCTGACGGACGGGATGGGCGCCGACGTCGTGGTCGAGTGTGTGGGTCGGCCCGAGCTGTGGGAAGCCGCTTTCGAGTGCGTTGCGCCGGCCGGCGAGCTGCTGGCCTTCGGCGGCTGCGCGGCCGGCACGCGCGCAACCTTTGATACTTATCGCCTGCATTACGAGGAAGTCGATGTGAAAGGCGCCTTCCACTACGGCCGCGCCGATGTGCGGCGCGCTTACGATCTCCTGCTCGACGAAGAGATCGATGCCGGCGCATTGATCACGCATCACGAGCCGCTGGACCGGCTTCAGCACGCGCTCGACCTGGTCATGGCGCGGGACGCGATCAAAGTGGCGGTGCACCCGTGACGCGTGCCGCGCGCCTGTATGCCTGGGGTGATGTGCGGGTCGAGGAGGTCACGCTGCCGGAGCCGGGCGCGGGCGAGATCGTCGTGCAGATCGAAGCTTGCGGCGTATGCGGCTCGGACGCGCTGACCTGGTACGTCGAGCGCAAAGCGCCGGTCGTCCTCGGTCACGAGCCGGCCGGCGTCGTCACTGCCGTGGGCGCGGATGTCGGCCATGTGCGGGTCGGCGAGCGCGTGTTCGTGCACCATCACGCGCCTTGCATGCAATGCGAGAATTGCCGGCGCCGGCTCTGGTCGAATTGCGAGCTGTGGCGGCGCAACGTACTGGAGCCGGGAGGATTCGCGACGCACGCGCTGGTGCGCGCGCAGACGGTGGCCCGTGACACGATCGGCCTGCCGCGCGAGATGAGCTTCGAGACTGCGACGTTCATCGAGCCCCTCGCCTGCTGCCTGCGCGCGGTCAAGCGTCACGGCCAGGTTGGGCCGGGTGATACGGTGTTCATAGTCGGCCTGGGCGCCATGGGGCTGCTCATGGTGCAGCTGGCGCGCGTCTACGGCGCGAGTCTCATCGTGGGCGCTGATTTCCTGGGCGAACGGCGCGAGCGCGCGCTGCTGTACGGCGCGCAATACGCGTTCGATCCGCGCCATGAAGACCAGGCGACGCAGTGGCGCGAGCTGACCCGCCAGCGCGGCGCGGACGTCGTCATCGTCTGTCCCGGCGACGCGCGTGCCGTGCAGACCGGCATTGATGCGGCTGCCCCCGGCGCGCGCGTCGTGTGCTTCACCCCGCTGCCCCCTGCCGATCCGGTCGGCATCGATCTGTCCGCGCTGTATTTCAAGGAAATCTCGCTGCACCAGAGCTACTCCTGCGGGCCCGACGAAACGCGCGAAGCGCTCGAGCTGCTGCGGACCGGGCAGGTCGAGGTCGATTCACTCATCACGCATCGCGCTGGCCTGGATGGCGTAGCTGCCGCACTGGAGCGGGCGCGGGGCAAGGGGGACGGGCTCAAGACCGTGATACTGCCATGGAGGTAAGTGGCGGGCGCGAGCGATCGGTGGAGGGCGTTTCTGGTGTCGAGCAGGGGAACGCTGGGACCCGCGCTTCCGCTATTTTTCATCGCAGAGGAGGCCGTTTGACATGCTCATCTGGCTGGTGCATGTAGTTCGGTAGCTCCCGGCGCTTTCGTTTTTTTTGCCGGGCGCGGGGACTACGCTCGTGCGCTCGGCAGCCCAGGGCGTGTGGGCTGCGGCTTCCGCTGCCATGAAAGCAGCGGTGCGCCTGGACACCGCTCCCGCACTCGAGCAAGAAACCAGACCAAGGGACCTCGCAAATGCCAACTAGAACAGAAGCCCTCGACCTCCTCGAAGCATGGGTCGACAATCCTGCCTTGCGTAACCACATGAAATCGGTGGAGGCAGCCATGCGGTGGTATGCGCGCCACCGGGGTGTCGACGAGGAGGAGTGGGGGCTGACGGGGCTGCTGCACGACCTCGACTGGGAAAAATATCCGGGGGAGCATCCGCTGCGCGCGGTCGATGAGCTGCGCCAGCGCGGCTACGCCGAGCATATGCTGCACGCCATCCTGGCGCATCGCGGCGATTTCACGGGCACCGAACCGGAAACCGATCTGGACCGGCACCTGCTCGCCTGTGATGAGATCACCGGGCTGATCACGGCCACCGCGCTGATGCGCCCGACCGGCATCGACGACCTGACGGCGAAATCGGTGGTGAAGAAAATGAAGGACAAGGCATTCGCGCGCGGTGTGGACCGCGACGAAGTCCAGCACGGCACCGAGCTGATCGGCGTGGAGCTTTCGCAGCACATCACGAACGTGATCGAGGCGATGCAGGGGATCAAGGAAGAGCTTGGCCTGAGCGCCGCGCAGCGCCAGTAACGGCAAACTGCGCAACGAAGGATTCGTTGCGCAGTTTTATCCGGCTGTCACCGGCTAATCGAGTAAACGTACGCGGCGACCTGCTTCACCTGGTCGGCGGTCAGCGCGGCGCCACCCTTGGCGGGCATGGCGGCGGGAAATTGCTTTGGCTTCGGCACGCCGCTGTTGATGATCGTTTGCAGAGAAGCGAAGCTGCCGTCGATGTTCAGCCACTGATTGTCGTTCAGTGGCGGCGCCAGCGGGGTGCCGCCGGCGGTGGGGCCGTGGCAGGTGAAGCAGTTGCCGGTCGCGGCAAAGATCTTCTGGCCTTCGCTCACATCCGCCGCGGTCGCGCCTTCGGGCGCGGGGCCCTGCTGCGAGGCGGGCGCGGGCGGTGTCCCGGTGGTCGTCGCCGGCTTCGCCGTATCCGGCTCCGCCGCAATGACCGGCGCTTCCGGCAGGATCGGATCGCCCAGCCGGTCCATGGCCGACGCGGGCTCCCCCTGAACGAGCACGGTGGGCCGCTCGAGCGGCGCCTTGGTGTAGCCGCGGTGATCGGTCGTCTGCGGATCTCCACATGCAGCCACGAGCAGCGCGACCGCCAGAACTGTCTTACGCACTTGCGCTTCCTCCAGAATTGACGCGCGGCAATATCCGGTGGCGCCCGATGATTGGCAAGTGAGCAAAAAGGGAACGCGGCGACCGCGCTGTTTCAGGAGGAGTGGTTGCGCACTGCCTATGCGAAGTGCTCGTTGCGAAGTATTGATTGCGCAGTTCGCCGTTACAGCATCGGCGGCCTGGGGCGCAGCGCCCGATGAAAAAGCGCGAGCTGCTCGTTTTCGTCGAGCTCGCGCGCGCGGTCCAGCGCGATGCCGGGTGGCGCATGCCATTCCACGCCGGTCCAGAGCGCTTCGTGCGCGCCGGCGCGGCCGTCGCGAACGAAGACCAGGGCATTGTGCCACGTGCCATCGGTGTCGGGCTCCGAGCGAACCCACACCTGGTAGCGCTGGCCCTCGACGAAAATGACGTCGAGCTCTTCTTCGATCGTGAGCGTATCCATCACTGCACCCGGATGATGTTGACTCGCATATCAGCGGGGAAGCTGGTCCCGGCGAGCCCCTGGACCTCGAACAGTTGCGTGTTCGTTTGTGTGCCGTTCACCGCGAAGACGGCCATGCTGCCGCCGCGCACCGATGCGACATCGATCGCGAAGCGGCCCAGCGTTGCCGGGTGCGATGACAGCGGCACCACCGCCGTGAAAAAGCCGCGTTCGCTGAAATCGGCGCTCATCCCCGCGAAGATGTCGGGCACGTTCCAGCTTGCTATCAAATGCTTCGGGTTCGCGGGTGCGAATCCGGGATAGTCGTCCATGACCAGCGCAATCGCCCAGTCGTTGACCAGGTCTGCAAAGGTGCGGCCAGTCCGTGCTTCGACGTTTTGTACACCGGGACGGGTGGTTTCCCGCGTCATATCCGTCAGAAAACTGCTTTCCGCGCCGCCGTACGTGTCGATGACCCAGCGCAGGAAATTCCAGCCGCTGCCGTAGAACGTGGCATCAGCTGCAGTGGCGGGACCCAGCGGCGAAAATGCCTCAATGTTGGACTCGTAGTTGTACAGCAGGATGAAGTGGTCGAACATGGAGACCGGTTTGCCGACGCCGCAGTTGCCGTAGATGGGATTGGGCGACCCACCCGGACGCACTTCGCAGCCGACGCTTTGCTCGTACGTGACGTTCTGCCTGGCGCCGTAGCCGTAGACGTGGCGGGCGTACAGCTCTTCCGCCAGCATGGCGGACGATTCTTCCAGCCAGCGGTCCGCGATGTTGTAGCTCTGCGTGGGCAGGTAGTTGCGCGCGAACCGCTCGGCGAAGCTCACGATGTGCTTGACCTCGTGCATCATGACCGAGCGCGTCGAGCGGTACCAGCTTTCGGGCGTGCCCGCTTTGAACGGCTCCAGCGGGTCGGATGGCACGGTGGGTACGCGCGCATAAAAAATTTCCGCAAGATTACTGGCGGGACAGGCATCGTTCGGATCGGGCGCGGTGGGCGGGAAGAAGTCCGAGCTGGCCACGAACCCCGCGACGTTGGCGGACAAGCCGTTCACGATGTGCGAGAACAGCATGTAGAAGCGGCCGTTGTTGTCGGTCAGGCTGTCCATGGCGAGCGGGCTGCCGAAGTTGCTGTTCAGCAGCGCCCACATGTCGGTATCGAATTCCTGGCCCACCTGCTGATACAGCGGATCCAGTTGCGCCCGGGTCGGTGAGAGGGTGTCCTCCAGCACGACCCCGTGCTGCCCGACGAACACTACCCGCGCACCCACCGTCACCGCAGCGCTGATGTCGCACAGATTGCTGAAGTTGACGGGAATACGCAGCGTCAGAATGTCGCCCACGCTGGGCGGCGCTACCGGCACCAGGCTGGCCTGCGCGCGCAGACGCGTGCGCACGGCGGGCATACGCGGGCCGAGCGTGTTGAGCACGCGCTCGTTCGCGCGCATGATCGCATCATGCCCTTCGATGCGGCGGCGCGCGGCATCCACTTCCGCACGCGCGCTGGCGTTCAGCTCGTAGGAACGCGTGACGGCCGTCGCGACGTTGCCCGCAACGGTGCCGGTGCCCGGGCCGGCGCCGCGAAACCGGAAGCCGTTGGTCGAGGAAGCCGTGGGCGCGGCGTTGACGACGGTCACGAAATACTGCGAGGCGCTGCCGGAAAGCACGACGCAGCGCGGATCGGCCGGCCCGATGGTGAGGACGGCACCGGGTGCGATCTGCGTTTGCGTGCACGTCGTGGCCACTGCATCCACGAGTGCCTGGAACGTCCCCGCCTGCGCGCGCAGCTGTTGGGCGCCCGGCGCGCCCAGTGTCCAGAACGCGCGCGCCACGCCCGCGCTGTCGGTGGTTGCGCTCGCGGGGATGACCGTGCCGCCGCCCGCGACCACCGCGAAGCTCACGCTGGCGCCCGGCACACCATTGCCGAAGCCGTCGCTCACGCGCATCGCCACCGAATCAATGACTTCGAAGCCGGCGGCACTGGTCCCTGGTGCGGGTGAGATGCGCTGCAGGTTGCTCGGCGGGCCGGCCTTGATCGTGACCGCGAATACGGCCGGCGCGGTGATGCCGTTCACGCGCGCTCCCACGCGCCCCGCGCCGGCTGCCGTGCCCAGGGTCCAGGCGACGGAAGCCAGACCGCTGCCGTCCGTGCCGGCGCTGGTAGCGCTGAGCGAGCCGCCGCCACTCTTGATGGAGAAGCTGACGGTCGCGCCGCCCACGGCGCGGCCCTGCGCATCGGACACCCTGACCGACAGCGGCGTGCCGAGCGCGGTCCCCGCGATGCCTTCCGCGGTGTCTCCGGAAACGACCGTGAGCGAGGCGGGCGGCCCGGAATCAGGTCCGGACGAATCTCCGCAACCAGCCATGAACAACGAAACGATCACCGCGGAATACCAAGCTGAATGCACGCCGCCCTCTCGAGTTGGTGCACTGACTGCCGTGGCTGTTGCTGGGAGGATGTACGCTGAAATAAAGCGGATCAGCCGCTGCACATCAAGTAATCGGAACTCGGGCGCGGGCGCGGGCGCGGGCGAGGGCGCGAGTTTCGGTGCGGGCGCGGTCCGCGGTGCGCGGTGCACGGTGCGCGGCGCGGGGCCTCGCCCTTTCGCGATGTCATGGTGCACCCGCGACCCGCGCCCTCGACCCACGTCCCACGACCCTCCGCAAAACCCCGCGCCCGCCGCCGCGCCCGCGACCGCGC
>CBJLQC010000122.1:0-7041 GCA_966424955.1 uncultured bacterium
GGTGCTGCACGCGTTCCAGGAAGTGCGCCGGTTGCAGGGCGAACTGGAGGAGCTGGAGCGCCGGCGTCGCGACGCGGAACAGCGCGCCGATTATCTGCGCTTCCAGGTCAGTGAGATCGAAGGCGCGAATCTGAAGCTGGGTGAAGAATCCGAGCTGGCGTCCGAATCGGTGCGGCTGGAGCACTCCGAGGAGCTGGCGCAGCTCGCCACGTCGTTGAGTGAGGTCCTGTACGCCGGGGACGATTCCATCGGCACGCGGCTCGGCGAGGTAAAACGCGTGCTGGACCACCTGGTGCGCATCGACGAAAGCCAGGGCGACGCGCGCGAGCTGCTGGACACCGCCTACTACGCCATCGAAGAGCTGGGTCGTCGCTTCGGCGACTATGCGGAAGGTATCGAATATGATCCGGCGCGCCTGGAGGAAGTGCGGCGCAGGCTCGACGTGTTCTACCGCTTGCGTTCCAAGTATGGACCGGAGCTGGAGGATGTGCTGGCAACCGCGGCCCGCGCCCGCGATGAGCTGGCCCTGGTTGATGATGCCGGATTTCGCCGCAGCGAGGCCGAGACGGCCCTCGCGGCGGCTCAGCAGTTGCTGGCGAACCTCGGCACCGAGCTGAGCAAGCAACGCAGAAAAGCGGCGACGCGGCTGCAAAAGGAAGTCACGCAGATCCTGCCGGAGCTGGGGATGACGTCCGGCCGTTTCGAGGTTGCGCTCGACCGGCACGCGCAGCCGACTGCACACGGCGCGGAATCCGTCGAATTCAGAGTGACGCTGAATGCCGGCTTCGAGCCCCGACCGCTGGCGCGTATCGCGTCGGGCGGCGAGCTGTCACGCGTCATGCTGGCCCTCAAGACGATCCTTGCCCGCGTCGATCGCGTGCCTACGCTCATCTTCGATGAAGTCGATGCCGGCATTGGCGGGCGGGTAGCCACGCAAGTGGCGGACAAGTTGCGCGACGTCGCGCAGCACCACCAGGTGTTCGTCATCACGCACCTGCCGCAGCTGGCGTCGCGCGCCTCGCATCACTTGCTCGTGGAAAAAGTCGAGCGCGAGGGCACCACGCTGACCAGGGTGAGTGAGTTGACGGACGAAGAGCGGGTGCGCGAGCTGGCGCGCATGCTGGGCGGCGATCCGGAAAGCGGAGTAAGCATTGAACACGCACGGGAGATGTTGCGGTAATGGATAACCAAGTCATCGAGGGCGCACGCGCGGCATTCGGCTATAGCGGCGCGGCCATTACGCTGGGGGCCGTCACGCACAAGGGGGAAGCCCACCCCGAGCCGCTGGTGCGCATTCCGCTGGGGATGCTCAACCGCCACGGGCTGATTGCGGGCGCGACCGGCACGGGTAAGACCAAGCCGCTTCAGCTGATCGCGGAGCAGCTCCCCGCGCAGGGCGTCCCCGTATTCGTGTCGGATATCAAAGGCGACTTGTCGGGACTGGGCATGCCGGGCGCGCACAACGACAAGATCACGCAGCGCGCCGCGGCCACCGGCTACGCGTGGAATCCCACGGCTTACCCGGTCGAGTTCCTCAGCCTCACGGGCCAGAGCGGCGCGCAACTGCGCGCGACGGTGTCCAGCTTCGGCCCGCTGCTGCTCGCCAAGGTGCTGGGGTTGAACGAAACGCAGAAGAGCGTGCTCGCCCTCGTTTTCAAATACGCGGATGACAACGGCCTCGCGCTTCTGGATTTCAGCGACCTGCGTGCGTTGCTGCAGTATCTCACCGAGCAGGGGGCCGCCGAGCTGAAGAACTACGGCGGCATGTCGAAGCAGACCGTGGGCGTCCTGTTGCGCGAGATGGTGGAGCTGGAGCAGCAGGGCGCGCAGTCGTTCTTCGGCGAGCCGGAGTTCGATCTGGACGACCTCATGCAGATCGAGCGCGATGGCAAGGGACTGATCAGCGTGCTGTCATTGGCTGATGTGCAGGACAAGCCGGGCCTGTTCTCGACCTTCATGCTCTGGCTGCTCGCCCGGCTCTACCACGAGCTGCCCGAAGTCGGCGACGTCGACAAGCCGAAGCTGGTCTTCTTCTTCGACGAAGCGCATCTGCTGTTCGACAACGCCAGCAAGGACCTGCTGGCCGAGATCGAGAAAGTCGCGCGACTCATCCGCTCGAAGGGCGTGGGCGTGTTCTTCATCACGCAAAGCCCGAAGGACGTGCCCGCCGAGGTGCTCGGCCAGCTCGGACACCGGGTGCAGCATGCGCTGCGCGCCTTCACGCCCGATGATGAGAAGGCGTTGCGCGCCGCCGCCCGCACTTTCCCGAAGACCGAGCATTACGATGTGCAGGCAACGCTCACGTCGCTCGGTATCGGCGAAGCGCTGATCACCGTGCTGTCACCCAAGGGCGTTCCGACCGAGCCTTTCGCGACGATGCTCATCCCGCCGGCCTCGCAGATGTCACCCATGGCCGATGATGAGCGGGCCCGCCGCCTGGCGACGTCACAGCAGGTGAAGGAATACGCGCAGGCGGTCGACCGGGAGAGCGCCCGCGAGCTCCTGGCGAAGCGCATGGCCGGCGCGCAGGAAGCCACGCAGGAGCAGGCTGAAGCTGAGAAGCCGGCCGCGCGCCGTGGGCGAGCCGAGAAAAGCACGCTGGAAAAAATCACCAGCTCGCCACTCACGCGTACGGTCGCGGGCGTCGTCACGCGTGGCTTGATGGGCGCGCTGCTGGGCACGCCACCCCGCAGGCGACGGCGGTACTAACCGCTGAAGCTGCGTGATACACTGCTGCGGACAGAAAACGAAGAGGCCGCCGTTTTCGGCGACCTCTCCGTGCAACCTCCGTGTCCTTGCCGGTTACAGATCGTACTTCAACCGCAGGATCGCCATCCGGCCGATCTCCGGAGTGCCCACGAAGCTCTGGTACTTCTCGTCGAACAGGTTCGTGATGTTCAGCTGGATCGTCGCGCCCGTCACCGGGAGGCGATAGCCCAGGTTGAGATCGACCAGTGTGAAGGCGTCGACACACGGACCGGTAGCCGGATCGTTGGTCACGCACTCCAGGCCGACATAGCCCGCCGAGTTGGCCGGGAACTCATCATTGAAGCGGACCCGCACTTCGCCGTTCAGGCCGCTGGCGAGACTGCGGTACGCCAGGTGCGCGCTCGCCTTCTTGGTGGGCGCGTTCAGCGCGACGAACTGCGTGTCGCCGGCCAGCGGTACATCGAAGTGATCGTCACTGACCCACGAGAAGGTCGCGCCCAGCTGCCACTTGTCGGTGAGCAGCGCGGTGGCGCTGATATCGAAGCCGTTCAGGTCGATTTCGCCGAAGTTCACGTAGGTCAGCAGCAGCTCGGGTACCGCACCCTGCACAGTCGGTGCGGAAACGACACCACCGGGCAGGCGCACCAGCGTTTGCGCGATCGACTGCGCGTTCGCCAGCGGGACACCCACCGCAGTAAGTCCTTGTACCACGAAGGGCGCGAGCTGAGTGGGGTTGAGCAGGATCAGCGGCGTCGCGGTAATCAGCGGCGACGTGAAATTCTTCTGCTTCGACCACCAGGCATCAGCCGCGAAAAGGAAGCGGTCGGCAAGGATGCCCTTGTAACCCACCTCGATGCTCGAGGTCGTTGACTCCTCGATGCCGTCGACGTTGGCGAATGAGGTCGCGTCGAAGACGCTGGTGACGCCGCCCACCGGGTCGGACGCCAGCAGCGCAAAACCCTGCAATGCCGGATCGGCGCCCATCTGCCGGAGGCGTCCCGCCACCTGCACCGGGAGTGGCTGGCCGGCTGCCGCGGCCGCAGCAATCAGCGCGCTTACCTGCAGGTTGTAGATATTGGCAACGTTGATCGGCTGGAAGGTCCGCGGATCGCCCGCGACCTGCGCCGCCGTGAGCGTGGCCGGCGACGAATTGAACGGCGCGCTCACCCCCATGTTACCCTGCGCATCGCGGAAGCTGATGCCCGTCTGCCCGGGTGCGAACGCGTGTGCGCGATAGCCGAACGGTCCCAGCGCGCCGAGCGGGCCGGCGTCGATATCGAGGAACAGGTTGAGCGATGTCGGCGTCGAGAACGCGCGGTTGTAGGTGACGCGGAAGCTCTGCGTCTCGCTCGGGTGGAACACGATACCCGCGCGCGGCGACCATACCGGATCGTTCAGATGCGAGTGCTTGTCGTAGCGGATGGCACCCACCAGGTCGATGACGCTGACCGGCCGCACGGTGCTCTGCAGATAGGCGCCGAACTCGTCGTAGTTGTCATCATTCTCGCGCCGGCCGTTGATCGTGCTGCCCGTCTCCGGCATCGTCTTGATGTAATCCGCGCCATACGTGAAATCGATCGTGCTGCCCAGCGCGGCACTATGCTGCAGCTGCGTGGCCCACACCTTCGACTTGTCGACGATCGGCGCGCCCGTGCGCAGCAGGTAGGTGTCGCCGGCGTCGCTCATGTTCACGTATGTCTGCGCGAACCACTGGCCGAGCGTGCCGCGCAGCTGCGCGTACGAGTAGCGCCAGTCCTTCGTCTGGCCGGCGCCGATACCCGTGAGCTCGATCCCGGTCGCGTTGGTCAGGCCGCCGGAGGCGACCAGCGTCAGGTTGTCCGTGGCTCGCCAGTCGGCACGCACGTCACCCGACCAGCGCTTGAGGTCGAAGTCACGCACGCCGACCAGTGCCGCGCGCTGCTGCAGCACGGGGAGCGGATACGGCTGTCCCGTCGCCGGGTCGAAGGGCTGCTGCGCGGCGAACTGCTGGAAGTTGTTGGTCGCCAGGGCGCGCGCCGCCACTTCCACCGTGTCGCTGAATTCCCACTCGTCCGCCTGCATGTACTGCCCGGAGAACTTGATGCCGAAATTTGGGCTCAGCAGCTGCGAGGTGCGGCCCGTCACATGTAACAGGCTGCGCTCGCCGCCGGCTATGCTCAGGGTAGTGCGCGGGTCTTCCAGCGGGGACTTCGTGAGAATATGCAAGACCCCGTTCGCCGTGTTCGGACCATACAGCGCGGCACCCGGACCGAGCACGACTTCCATGCGCGACATGTCATCGCTGGTTTGCGGGACGAAATGCAGGAAGTTCACGTGCAGCGAGGGAATACGTGCGGCGCGATAGTCGGTCAAGGTGTGCAGCGCGCCCGAGAAGATGTTGTTGAAGCCGCGTGACACCACGTTCGTCGATTGCACGCCCGCCGTGATCACGTCGATGCCGGGTGTCGAGCGCAGGTGCTCGACGGGCGTCGTCGTGGGGCGCTCCGCGATCTCGCGCTCCTGCACGACTTCGACGCGCGCCGGCGCCTCGATGACTTTTTCCGGCTTCTTCGAGGCGCTGACCACCAGCGGGTTCAGCTGGAAAGCCATCGTGCGCAGCGACCCGCCCGCGATGGTGGTTTCGTTGGCGACGACGCGCACGTTCTCCACGCGCTCGTCCTCATAACCGACCATGGTGAAGAGCAGGGAGTAGGTGCCGACCGGTATGTTGGCGATGCGGAACTGCCCGTCGGCGTCGGTGACCGCCGACCCCACGCTGCGGTTCGCGCTCGTCACTACCTGCACGGTCACGCCATTGATGCCGGCCTGGGTTTCGACGTCGCTGACCCGGCCGGTGATCGTGCCGGTCTCCTGCGCCGACAGCAGGCCGGCGCACCAGACGAGCGCCAACATGGCCATGAGACCAGTGCGGAAACGCATCATCATTCGAGTAACCTCAACTGTTCGTGAAACGGAAAAGGCAAACGGCTGGTTTGAACGGTGAGACAATAGCCTATACTATGACGGGACTTAACCTTGGGTCAAGGAAAACCACGCCTGCAATCGTCCATGAAGATCCTGCTGGCCAGCTCGGAAGCGCTGCCCTACTTCAAGACCGGCGGACTCGCCGATGTCGCCCGCTCGCTCCCCGATGCGCTGCGTGCACGCGGCCACGACATCCGCATTATCCATCCGCTTTACCCGGAAATTGCGACGCGCCTGCCGCTGGTCGAGCACGAGCGGCTCATCGTGCCCTGGGTGGGCGGGCAGATCGAGCTGCCTACGTTCGCGCACCATCCGTCCCGCGGCGCGCCCGCCATACTGGTGCACCACCACGCGTTCGGCACGCGCGGCTCACCCTATGAGGACCCCGACCCGGCCGCGCCGGCCCGTCGCTTCGCGGTCTTTTCGCGCGCGGTGGTGCATTACGCGCGGAATTGGGGCGCCGACGTCGTCCACTTGAACGATTGGCAAACCGGACTTGTTCCGGTTTACGCGCTGCTCGATTCCGTGCGGCTGCCCACCGTCTTCGCCATTCACAACCTCGCGTACCAGGGCCTCAACCGGCCGGGTGTCCTCGATGAGATCGGCGTGCCCCATGAGTTCTTCCGCCCGGAGAACGGTCTCGAATTCTACGGCAGTGTCGCGCTGATCAAGGGCGGGATCGCACTGGCCGACCGCCTGGTGACCGTGTCGCCCACATACGCGCAGGAGATTCAAACGGAAGAGTACGGCGCCGGACTCGATGGACTGCTGCGCTTTCGATCGCGTGTGCTGCACGGCATCCTGAACGGCATCGATCAGAGCGCGTGGGATCCCGCAACAGACGGTGCGCTGTACGCCAACTACGACATGACCGCGCCCGCTGCGAAAGCGGAGAACAAGGCGTGTCTCACCAGCGACCTCGGTTTGTCGGCTGATGGGCCCCTGTGCGTCGTGATCAGCCGGTTGGTCCATCAGAAGGGGATCGACCTGATCGCCCGCGCCATGCCGGCGCTGCTCGAGACCGAGATGAACCTCGTAGTGCTGGGCGACGGCGACCGCTCGCTGGAAGCGCAGTTCGCTGAAATCGCGCAGCGCATGCCCGATCGGGTCGCGGCGTTTTTCCGTTTCGACGATCAGCTCGCCCGGCGCTTGTACGCGGCCGCCGATTTCCTGCTCATGCCCTCCCGCTATGAGCCGTGCGGGCTGGGCCAGATGATCGCGCAGCGCTACGGAACGGTGCCCATCGTGCGCGCCACCGGTGGCCTGGTCGATACCGTGACGGATGGGCAGACCGGCTTCATGTTCGAGGATGCAGCGCCCTACGCGCTGCACGAAGCCGTGCTGCGGGCATTGCACGCCTACCGGCAG
>CBJLQC010000123.1:0-6984 GCA_966424955.1 uncultured bacterium
TCACGCAGCAGACGGGACGGCCGGTGGTCAATGGGCGGCGTATCGGTGCGTTACTGGAGCAGGGTAATTTCGACGTCATTCATTATAACAACGTTTCCCTGGTGGGCGGCCCCGGCATTCTCGGCAAGGGCCGCGCATTGAAGGTTTATGAAGCACACGAGCACTGGCTGGTTTGTCCCACCCACGTGCTATGGCGGCACGGCCGCGAGGTCTGCACGGGGCGCGAATGCGTTCGTTGCACGCTGCGGCACGGCCGGCCGCCACAACTTTGGCGCTACACCGGGTATCTCGAGCGACAGCTGCCGCACGTGGATGCGTTCATCGCCAAGAGCGAATTCAGCCGCGACAAGCACCGCGAATTCGGGTTCCCGCGTCCCATGGAAGTAATTCCCTACTTCCTGCCGGACGAAGCGCCCGCCCCGGCCGCGCAGGCGGGTGAGGCACCGCACACCCGGCCGTATTTCCTGTTCGTGGGGCGGCTGGAAAAGATCAAGGGACTGGACGACGTCATTCCCGTTTTTCGCGACCGCGACGGCGCGGACCTGCTGATCGCCGGCGACGGCGAGTATGCGCCCACGCTGCGCGCGCTCGCGGGGGATTCACCGCGCGTTCGCTTTCTCGGGCGGATCAATCCGGAGGAGCTCTCGCGGTACTACCGTCATGCGCAGGCGCTGGTCGTCCCGTCCGTCTGCTTCGAGACGTTCGGCATCATCCTGATCGAGGCGTTCCGGCAGGGGACGCCGGTGATTGCGCGGCGGATCGGACCATTCCCGGAAATCGTCGAGCGCGCGGGAGGCGGCATGCTGTTCCAGAACGCGGCCGAGCTGACCGCAGCGCTGGTCCGCATGGAGAGCGAGCCGGGTTTGCGCGACAGCTTCGCGCGCGCCGGCCGCAACGCATTCGTCAGATATTGGTCGGAAGATGCAGTGGTACCGCAGTATCTTGGCTTGATTCGGCGCATCGCGAAGCAGCAGGGCCGCAACGCGATCGCGGACACACTCGGCATGGAGAACGTGGCATGAAGGTATTCATTACGGGCGGCGCCGGTTTTATCGGGTCGCACCTGGCAGAGCGACTGCTCCAGGAAGGCATCAAGGTCCTGGTGCTGGACAACCTGTCGACAGGCTCGATCGAAAACGTCGAGCATCTGATTGGACGGCCCGGCTTCGACTACCGCATTGGCGACGTCATGGATGCCCCGCTCGTGTCCGAGCTGGTCGACCGCTGCGATCTCACCGTCCACCTGGCGGCCGCCGTCGGCGTCCGCCTGATCGTCGAAAGGCCGGTGCACACGATCGAGACCAACGTGCAAGGCACGGAGATGGTGCTGCGCGCGGTGGCGCGCAAACAGAAGCCGATCATGATCGCGTCGACGTCGGAGGTGTACGGCAAGAGCACCAACGTACCGTTCACGGAGGACCAGGACCTCGTCATGGGTCCGACCATCCATTCGCGCTGGGCATATGCCTGCTCGAAGGCGCTCGATGAATGGCTGGGACTCGCGTATGCACGGGAAAAGGGCGTGCCGGTCATGATCATGCGCTTCTTCAATACGGTGGGCCCGCGGCAGACCGGACGCTATGGCATGGTACTGCCGAATTTCGCGGCCCAGGCACTGGCCGGCGAGCCGATCACCGTTTACGGGACGGGCGAGCAGTCGCGCTGCTTCGGGCACGTGCGCGACACGGTCGAAGCGCTGACGCGGCTCATGCGGAAGCCGGAAGCGTTTGGCGAGGTTTACAACATCGGGACGGACCAGGAAGTAACCATCAACCAGTTGGCCGAGCGGGTGCGCGCGGCAGCGCAGAGCAGCTCGGAGATCGTCCACATCCCCTACGGTGAAGCGTACGCAGAAGGCTTCGAAGACATGGATCGTCGCGTTCCGTCGGTGGGCAAGCTCGAGCGGGCCATCGGTTTTCGTCCGCAAACATCGCTCGACACGATCATCGAAGATGTCGTGAACGAGCAGCGCGCGCGCCTGGCGATAGTCTGACGACGAGAAAGGGGCAGCGTGAACGTTGTGCATAAGATCCGCCCTGAAATAGCGGCGCAGGAAGTCGAGCCAATCGAGCGGCTGTCGCTGGCATTCGCGCCCTTGCACAAGCGGGCCATGGGCGGCGCCATCGGATTGGCCTCCGCGGTGGTCGTCATGGCGATGACCATGGTGCACGTGATCCGGCAACCGGATGGCCTGCAGATCGACCTGCTGCGCTACTACTTCTACGGCTATGAAGTCTCGTGGAAGGGCGTGCTGATCGGCGGGTTCTGGGCTTTCATTGCGGGCTTCGTGGCCGGCTGGTTCGTGGCGTTCTGCCGTAATTTCGTGATAGCCGTGTCCGTGTTCCTGACGCGCGCGCGCGCGGAGCTGCAGGCGACGCGTGATTTCCTGGACCACATTTGAGCTGTATCGGAGACGAGATGTCTGCACTCAATCATAATCCGGCCGTCGATCAGAACGAGGTTCTGCTGCAGACGGCGCTGCGGCGCCTGAACGCGCGGGCCTGGGGCATCGCCGTCGGGCTGCTGCTCGGCTTCGGCCTGTTCTTCGCCACCAACCTGCTGGTCGTGCGCGGTGGTCCGAACATGGGCCAGCATCTCACGCTGCTGAGCGTCTACTTTCCGGGCTACCGGGTTTCGTTCTTCGGCAGCCTGATCGGCTTCGTCTACGCCTTCGTCGTCGGTTACGGGCTGGGCCGGCTGATCGGCGTGACCTACAACTGGCTGGCGCAGGAGAAGTAGCCTGATGTCTACGGCGATTCGTTCGAGCGCGCCCCTCTGCGTCGACCTGGACGGAACGCTGCTGCGCACGGACGTGCTGTGGGAGTCGATCATCGCGCTGCTCCGCCACAAGCCCTGGCTGCTGGCGCTGTTGCCGTTATGGCTCGTGCGCGGCAAGGCGCATTTCAAGCGCAAGCTGGCCGATCATGTGCACATCAACCCGGCCACCCTTCCCTATCGCGAGGATGTGCTCGGCATCCTGCGGGCCGAGCATGCCGCCGGCCGGGAGCTGATTCTCACGACGGCCACGGATGCGCGGCCGGCACAAGCCATCGCGGCACACCTGGGCATCTTCAGCAGCATTTGCGCAAGCGATGGCGTGACCAATCTCAGTGGGCAGGACAAGCTCAAGGCAATTCTGCTGCGAGTCGGCAACGGCGGGTTCGACTACATCGGTGATGGCCGCGTCGACCTGCCCATCTGGCGCGCTGCCTCGGGCGCGATCCTCGTGGATCCAACACGCAGCGTGCTCTCGGCGGCGCAACGGGACGCGCGCGTCACGCAGGTTCTGCAGAACAAGTCGAACGTGCTGTCCGCATTGCTGCGCGCGCTGCGTCCGCACCAATGGGTCAAGAATACGCTGCTGTTCGTTCCACTGCTGCTTTCGCACCGCATTGTGGATCCCGGCACCGTGCAGCTCGCGATCGTTGGTTTCATTGCCTTCTGCCTCACCGCGTCGAGCGTCTACATCACCAACGATCTGCTCGACCTGGAAGCCGACCGGGAGCATCCGCGCAAGCGCAACCGGCCATTCGCGTCTGGTGCGCTGCCGATCGGAATCGGGGTCCTGTTCGTGCCCGTGCTGCTCGGGATCGCCTTTGCCGCCTCGGTGGCTTGGCTGCCGCCGGTGTTCACCGTCGGCCTGGCGGCCTACGTAGTGCTGTCCACGACCTACTCGCTTTACGTGAAGCGTCTCGTCCTGCTGGACGTGTTCGTGTTGGCCGGGTTGTATACGTTGCGCGTGCTGGCCGGTGGCCTGGCGACGGGCATCACGATATCCGCGTGGCTGGCTGCCTTTTCGATGTTCTTCTTCACCAGCCTGGCCTTCCTCAAGCGCTACTCCGAATTGTTGCTGCTCAAGGAACACCAGCAGCATCAATTTCACCGCCGCGATTATGCGGGATCAGACGTGGACCTGCTGCGCAGCATGGGATCGTCCAGCGGGTTTGTCTCCGTGCTGGTGCTGGCGCTGTACATCAACAGCGCGGAGGTGCTCGAGCTGTACGCGCGTCCGGAGATTCTGTGGCTGGTTGTGCCGCTGTTCCTGTACTGGGTAACACGCCTCTGGCTGTTCGGGCACCGCGGCAAGGTACAGGACGATCCCATCGTGTTCGCGATCAAGGACCCGGCCACCTACATCATCGCGGCCCTGGTAGTCCTGACGATGGTGTTCGCCACCATCTTTGGATGAATCGCGCGCTCTCCCCTCACCGCACGAAACCGATTCAGGCGCTGGTAGGCGTTCCCGGCCGTCCCATGATCGGGCCAACCTTGACTTCCGGCTGACGCTCGCGGGCCAGGCGGGCCGCGGCCTGCACAGCCCGGAAGCTGGAGATCGCCACAAACAGCAAGACGGCCGCGGTAAGCAGCTGCGAAAGAACTCCCTTGCCCGCGGCTCTGTCGTAAAGGTGACGGCCGGCCTGCGGGATGTCCCCGCGCAACTGGATCGTATCGAGGGCGAACATGGCGGCGGCCGCGAAGAGGAGGAGCGCCCCGATCGCCGTCAGCGCGGTGAGGACCAACTGCACGCGGCGGTGATCCTGCACATGTGCGGTCACGAGCGCGAGGAAAAGGCCGGTGATCGGCAGCAGGAGCGCGCCGGTGGTCATGCCGGTGACGCCCACCCGCCAGCGAAGATTGTCGAATTGAAGTGGGAAGAACCCGAGCGTGATATCGGCCAGCGGCAATACCAGCAACAAGGTGGCAAGCGCGTAAGCAACGCGGGCGGCAAACGAGTACTCTCCGGTTGGACCATTAGCAGACTTCAACGACCTCATAAGCTCCCTGAGTGGACTGCGGAACCCCAATGATAATGCCCCTCCCGCTCGAGGCGAGAGGGGCATGTTCATAGCCAGCGATACAGCCGAATCGACTTGCCTACGCGGCGGCGGCGTGGTTGCGGCGACGACGGCGCGCGGCGCCGGCCAGGCCGAGCAGTCCCGTACCGAGCAGCGAAAGCGTGACCGGTTCAGGCGTCACGTGCGCACTGACCGTGCCGATGACAACCGTGCCGTGCTCGGGCGGAATGTTCGGATTGTTTACGTTGACCGCGATGGTGGCCCAGTTGCCGTTGCTGAAGACCTGGATTCCCTGCGTGGTCGGCTGATTGAAGACCAGCTGAACGCCGCCCGGAACGCCTTTGCTGAAGTAGGCAGTACCAGTCAGGTTGCCGGTGAAGACGAGCGAGCCGGTGGTCGGGCTGACGAAGTTGATCCAAAGGCTGAACGGGCTGGAATAGGTCACGCCAATGCCGCCACCGAGGTAGAACGCGCCGAAGTTGTTGACGTTCTGTGTCGTTACCGTGCCCAGCATGTGGTTGAAGGAGGACGCCGGGGCATTCAGGTTCAGCGTGCCGCCATTCGCGACATTGCCGCTGAAGGTCGAGTTCGAGTAGGTCAGCTTATGGCCGGGCGCCGTGGCGCCGGTACCCACGAGAATGTCCTGCTGCAACGAGCTGGTGTTCGGGTTGACGCACGTCGGGCCCGCGGCGCAGAAAAGACCATTGGTAAAGCCGCTCACAAAGATCTGAGCGGTCGCCTCACGATTGGCGACGGGGAGGAGCGCCAGGGCCAGCAGGCTCGTGGCGGCGAGTTTCGCCAATTTCGTTGCGGGCATTTTCGTCCTTTCGGTTCAGCCTTCCATGCGTGATGCGCCCAAACAGGGCGCACGGACATACCGACGGTTGGCAAGCCACGTGCCTCGAAACAGGCGCGCGGAGTGTTCGGCAAAGAATACTGCATATCGATACAAATTCACAACTTGCGAATTCGAAACCCAACTGTGGAAACACTGCAACACTGCGGAATTTGTGGGCGCCGCCCTACAAGCGTGTGTGACGAGCCCCACAAGGATTCACAAAAACACCGCACACGCGCAGGTCGGAACGGAGCTGCGCGAGAGTTCGGCAAGCTCTCCGGTTGCCGCGTCGATACCGAAGCAGATCACTTCGTCGCTGTCCTGGTGCGCGGCCAACAGGAACCGCCCGGCGGGATCCATCGCCAATCCCCTCGGCGTCCGGCCGCAGGTAACGCAAAAGCCAATGGGATCCAGGTTGCCGTCGGCATCGGTGCGGAACGCGGCGATGCCATCCCAACCGCGGTTCGAAACGTATACGAAACGGCCGGCGGGATGAACGCATACGTCGGCCGCGGTGGAATGGCCACGCCATCCAGGCGGCAGCGTCGAGTGTTGGCGTAACGGCTCGAAGTCCGGGTCGAAGCGCAGTGAGACCAGCGTCGACGCCAGCTCGTTCACGAGGAAAGCCACGCGACCGGATGGATGCAACGCGAGGTGGCGCGGACCCGCACCGGGCTCGAGCGGCCAGGCGCTGGGCGACCGCAAGACGCCGGAGCCGTCTTCGATCGCGTACCTGACCAGGCGGTCGGTGCCGAGATCGGGGACGAGGGCAATGTGACCGTCCGATGCCAGCGCAACCGCGTGAGGGTGCGGCCCTGCCTGGCGAAGCCGGTCCGGTCCGCTGCCCTCGTGCTGCGCGATGTCGAGCAGCTCGCCAAGGCGCCCGTCCGCCGTTATGGCAATGCAGGCGACCGTGCCGGACGAATAGTTCGGGGTGTAGATGCGGCGACCGTCAGGACTGACGCTGGCGAAACACGGATGGCCGCCGCCGGTTTCCCGCTCGTTGAGCAGCTTCAGCCGACCTTCGGGCATGACCTGAAACGCGCTCACCCTGCCGCGCGGTGATTCCGTCGTCGCGTAGATGACCGCTTGGCGAGGATGGCGTGCCAGCCAGGACGGATTGGATACCGCCGCCATCGAAACCGGCGCTCCGAGAGCGCCCGAGCCATCGATCGGCAGGACGTAAATCCCTTTTGCACGAGGCCTTGCAGCTGAGAGCAGGTTGCGCACGGCGCGGCCGAGCCGGGTACCGAACGGATGCCGGGTGGTGTACGTGCCTACGGCAACGAATTGCTCCATTGCTGGCCCTTTCCGCGGAAGGCGGGTTCGAGTTGCAGCAGCCGATTTCCG
>CBJLQC010000124.1:0-6969 GCA_966424955.1 uncultured bacterium
CCTCGCGCTCGCGCTCGCGCTATTAACCTCTTAACCTGAAAGAGTCGTCATTGTCTAATCGCGCACAATTGATCGAGTACCTCAGGCAGCGTGTCGAGCTCGGCGACCGCGACCTCTTCCTCGACTCGCTCAGTGCGCAGCAGTTCATCGAGTTGCTGAACGGACAGCAGCCGTTCACGAACACGGACACGAACACCAACCCGATCCCGATCCCGAGCCCGAGGACGAGCCCGAATCCGGACCCGCAGCCCGCGACCATTCCCGCACCACTACGCGTGCTTCAAGACGAGGCAGCGAGCTGCACCGCGTGCGGCCTGCACGCTGGCCGCACCCACTCCGTCTTTGCCCGCGGCAACCCAAACTCGCCCGTCGTGGTGGTCGGGGAAGCGCCCGGCGAAGAAGAGGACCGGACCGGCCTGCCCTTTGTCGGACGGGCAGGCAAACTTTTAGACCTGATGCTGGCCGCCATCGGGTTTTCCAAGGACACGGTGTACATCTGCAACACGCTCAAGTGCCGGCCGCCCGGCAACCGCAACCCGCTGCCCAATGAGCTGGCGGCGTGCAACCGCTTCCTGCGCGGCCAGCTCGATGCGATTCAGCCCAAGGTGCTGCTCGCGGTCGGCAAGTTCGCGGCGCAGACGCTGCTGCAAAGTGAAGAGAGCATTGGCCGCCTGCGCGGCCGGCTGCACACGTATGAAGGAAGACCGGTCGTGGTGACGTATCACCCCGCGTATTTGCTGCGCAGCCCGTACGCCGTGCGCACCGCGTGGGCCGACTTTCAGCTGCTGCGCAAGGTAATCGATGAACAGAATTGATTTCGAGGGATCGGCGGCTATCGCCACGCTGCCGATGCCGGATCGGCAGCCACCCTACGCGCCGGAAGCGGAGATCAGCGTGCTGGGCGGCATGCTCATCGACGGCGACGCGGTGGCCCGTGCGCTGGAGATTGTCGATGATTCGATGTTCTACCGCGAGGCGAACCGGCGCATCTTCCGCGGGATGGCGCGCCTGTTTCAGCGCGGGCAGGTCATCGATCCGATTACCATCAGCGAAGAGCTCAAGAAGACCGATGAGCTGGAGTTCATCGGTGGCATGGCCTACGTTGCGGAGCTGCTCGACGCGGTGCCCACCGCGGCCAACATCGAGTACCACGCGCGCATCGTGCGCGAGCGCGCGCTGCTGCGGAAGCTCATCGAAGCGTCGTCGCAGATCATCCGCGATTCCTACGAGCCGGGCGAGCGCACCGTCGAAGAAGTCCTGGATGGTGCCGAGCACGCCATCTTCCAGGTCGCGCAGTCGCATGACCGCGAAGGCTTCGTCTGGATCAAGAAGATCCTTTACCCGACCTTCGAGAAGATCGAGCAGATCCAGGCGGCCCAGGGAGGCATCACCGGCGTTCCCACCGGCTTTTATGACCTGGATGACAAGACGGGCGGCTTCCAGCGCGGCGATTTCATCGTGGTCGCGGCCCGTCCCAGCATGGGCAAGACCTCTTTCGTTCTCAATATTGCGCAGAACGCCGCCATCTCGAACCAGACGCCGGTTGCCATCTTCTCGCTCGAAATGTCGCGCGAGCAGCTCGTGCAGCGGATGCTGTGCTCCGAGGGGCTGGTCGACCTGGGCCGTCTGCTGCGCGGCCGCCTGACCGACGACGATTACGTGCGCCTCGCGCAGGCCGCGGGACACCTGAACACGGCGCCCATCTGGATCGATGATTCCGGCTCGCTGTCCGTCCTCGAGATGCGCGCGAAAGGCCGGCGGCTGAAGGCCGAGCAGCCTGATCTCGGATTGATCATCGTCGACTACCTCCAGCTCATGCACGGCGCGGCGTCGGAAAACCGGCAACAGGAAGTCAGCGCGATCAGCCGCGGGCTCAAGGCGCTGGCCAAGGAGCTGGGTGTGCCGATCGTGGCGCTGTCACAGCTCTCACGTGCTCCCGAGCAGCGGACCGACAAGAAGCCGCAGCTCTCCGACCTGCGCGACTCGGGTGCCATCGAGCAGGACGCCGACCTGGTCATGTTCCTGTATCGCGAAGAGTATTACGCGGAAAAGGGCGGCGACCCGGAGGCCGCGGCGAAAGCCGAGGGTAGTGCTGAATTGATCATTGCCAAGCAGCGCAACGGTCCGACGGGCGTGGTGCCGCTGTACTTCCGCAAGGAGTGCACGCGCTTCGAGTCGGTGGCCAGGAGCGCATGACCGACGAGTTCTGAGTGGCGAAGACGCGCACCATCTTTTTCTGCACGGAATGCGGTAACGAAGCCGCGCGCTGGCAGGGGCAATGTCCCGCGTGCAGCGCCTGGAATACGCTGGTCGAGGAACCGGACGCGCCACGCAGCAAGAAGACCCGTTCGTCATCCCAGCGTGCATCCGCGGCGCCCGCGGCTGCCCGGCTGTCGGACCTCACCACGGCTGCGCAGCCACGCTGGCCGACCGGGCTGGATGAGCTGGACTTCGTGCTGGGTGGCGGCGTGGTGCCCGGCTCGCTGATTCTTATTGGCGGCGAGCCCGGCATCGGCAAGAGCACGCTCCTGCTGCAGGTGGCGGCGCGGCTCGCGACGAGCGGCAGGCGCTGCCTCTACATCTCCGGCGAGGAGTCGGGCGCGCAGGTGCGGCTGCGGGCAGACCGCCTGGAAGAGGATACCGCCGAGGTGTTGTTCCTCGGCGAAACCGATCTGGCGCGCATCCTCTCCCAGGCCGAAGAGCACGCGCCGGCCGTCCTCTTCGTCGACTCCATTCAGACGACCTACACCGAAGACATCGAAGGTGCCCCGGGCAATGTCGGCCAGGTCCGCGAGTGCGCCGCTCGCTTGCAGCGCTTCGCCAAGGAAAACGGCGTCGCGGTGTTCCTGGTCGGCCATGTGACCAAGGGCGGCACGGTAGCCGGGCCGAAGACGCTCGAGCACATTGTCGACACCGTCTTGTATTTCGAAGACTCCGGCAGCCTCGATCACCGCGTGCTGCGCGCCACCAAGAACCGCTTCGGTGGCGTCGATGAGATCGGCGTGTTCCGCATGATGGCGCGCGGGCTGGTGCCGGTCGCCAATCCATCCGAGCTCTTTCTGCAGGATCGCCACGCCGGCGTAAGCGGGTCGGCCGTGCTGGCGACCATTGAAGGCACACGTCCGCTGCTGGTCGAGGTGCAGGCGCTCTGCACGAAAGCGAGCTACGGCGCGGCGCAGCGCGTCGTCACCGGCTTCGACCGCCAGCGCCTGGCTCTCCTCCTCGCCGTGCTCGAGCAGCGCGCGGGCATTCCTTTCGGCCAGCTGGACGTCTTCCTGAACGTGGTGGGCGGCGTGCAGATCGATGAGACGGCCGGCGACCTGGCCGTCGTGGCCGCCCTCATCTCCGCCGTGCTGAACCGCGAGCTGCCCAGCACGGCCGTATTCGTCGGTGAAGTCGGCCTGGGTGGCGAGCTGCGCGCCGTTTCGCAGGTCGAGCGCCGGCTCACGGAAGCCGCGCGCATGGGCTTCCGGCAGGCGTATGTGCCGAGCAAGTCGGCACCGCGCGCCAGCAACGGCATGCAGATCACCGGCGTGCCGGACATGAAGCGGCTGGTCGACATCATTTCCGCATGAGCGTCGGTGCCATCATCCCGGCCGCGGGCAGCGGCTCGCGCATGGGCGGCGCGCGCAAACCATTCCTCGAATTGGCCGGCCGCCCGCTCCTGCAGTATTGTCTCGACGCCTTTTTCGCCGTGCCGGAGGTCGCCCACATCGTCGTCGCCCTGCCTGCATCCGAGTTGGCGGATCCTCCCGCGTGGCTGCTGCACGAGCGTGTGCGGCTCGTGGCCGGCGGCGCACAGCGTGCCGACTCGGTACGCGCCGGACTCGCGGCGCTGCCCACCGGCACCCGCATCGTAGTCGTGCATGATGCCGCACGGCCGCTACTGGAGCCCGCCATGATCCGCGCAGTGATCGATCATGCCCGCGCGGGCGTATCAGCCACGATTGCGCTGCAGGTGACGGACACGCTGCACCACGTCGATGATGATCTGCACATCATCGACACGCCGGACCGCTCGCGATTCTGGCGTGCCCAAACACCGCAGGCATTCCCGCTCGAAGTGCTGGCGGACGCCTATGAGCGCGTCGCCGACGTCTCGGCAGCTACCGATGAAGCGGGGCTGGTTGCGCGGGCTGGCTTTCCGGTGCGGGTCGTACCCGGCGACGCGCGCAACATCAAAATCACTACTCCCGGCGACGTCGCGCTCGCGGAAGCCACATTCGCGCGGCGGCTCCCGTGAAGCGTCTGCCGTTCGCCTCACCCGCTGATGTCCTGCAGGCGCTGCCGGTCATCACCGATCACCTGCGCGCGCACGGCGCGCTCGCGTATCCAACGGAAACCGTTTATGGCTTCGGCGGGTTGCTCACGCAGCCCGCGCTCGAGCGGGTAGCGCAGCTCAAGTCGCGCGCCGAATCCAGGCCGTTTCTGGTACTGGTGGCGCAGCCCGCGCAGCTCGCCGGATTGGAATGGAACGAAGCCGCGCGCAAATTGGCGCAGGAGTTCTGGCCGGGTCCGCTGACGCTCGCGCTGCGTGCGACGGCCGGCGAATTCCCGCCGCGCATCGTTTCCGCCGAGCAGACGGTGGCGGTTCGGGAAACCCCGCACCCCGGCCTGCGCACGCTGCTGGAGGTTCTCGGTGAGCCGATTACCTCGACCAGCGCCAATCTGCCGAGACAGCCGCCCGCCAGCAGTGCCGATCAGGTCGCCGAAGTGCTGGCCGAGTTGGGTGCCGACGACGTGCTCCTGCTGGACGGCGGCGTGCTGCCTGCGGCAGAGCCTTCCACGCTGGTAGATTGTAGCCGCGATCCCGTGCGCGTAGTGCGGGAGGGCGCGATTTCCGTGGCATCCATTCGGAACGTGGTGAGCAACCTAGATGTTTGAGCCCGGCCCAGGTAACGACCCGACCACCTACAACCTGTTGTTCGTGTGCACGGGCAACACCTGCCGCAGCCCGATGGCGGCGGCGATCGCGCACCGCGAGACGCAGCGCCGTGGCTGGCAGCATGTCGCCATTCGCTCGGCGGGCACCGGTGCCGCCGAGGGAGCGCCGGCGACGCCCGAGACGCTGACCGTGCTGCAGGAACAAGGGATCGAGCCGGTCGAGCATGCGTCGTCGCAGCTCACCGCCGACGATGTGCGCTGGGCCGATCTGATCCTCGTCATGAGTCTCTCGCACATGTACGCGGTCAGCGATCTGGGCGGCGGTGAGAAGGTCGCGCTCATCACCGACTTCATGGAAGGCGATGAGCTGGGCCGTGGCGTGGAAGATCCGTTCGGTGCGGGCATCGAGGCATATCGCCGCGCCTACGACCAGCTCGAGCAGGCCGTCCTCGGGCTGATGGCGCGGCTCGAGCCCATTTTGTCGCCGTGACCACCCGCATTACCGCGCACACCGGCGTCTTTGCCATAATCGGCAACCCGGTCCGTCACTCGCTTTCTCCCGCGCTCTACAACGCTGCGTTCCGGGCTGCGCACCTCGACGCGGTCTACGGCGCCCTCGCGCTCGACAACGATGCCGTCGGTCCCGTGATGCGTGCGCTGGACGGCGGCAATATCACCATACCGCACAAGGGCGTGGCCGCCCGTGCGCTCGACCGGGCGACTGCGCGGGTCACGCGCACGGCCGCCTGCAACACCTTCCGGAGCCATCGCCGGAAGCTGTGGGGCGACAACACGGACGTCATCGGCTTTTCCCTGGCTCTGCGCGGTCTGTTGCCCGACGTCCACGGCACGCGGGTGTTGCTGCTGGGCGCCGGCGGCGGCGCGCGCGCGGCGCTGCTCGCGCTGCTCGAAGACGGCGCGGATGAGGTCGTGGTCCTGGCGCGGAGCCGCCGCCGCCGCGCAGACCTGGAGCACGTGGCCGGCCGTCAGGGGCGCCGGCTGCACGTGGTTGCCGACGACCGAGCGATCCGTGGGCAGGGATTCGATGTCGTCGTGAACGCTACACCGCTCGGCCTGCGATCCCGCGATGCCCTTCCTATCCGGTTCGAGAAGCTGGCCGCGCTGCGTGCCGTGTTCGACCTCGTCTACCGTCCAGGCGGCACTGCCTGGGTCAACCGCGCTCTGGCCATAGGAATTCCCGCTATCGATGGCAAGGAGATGCTTCTGCAGCAGGCGGCCGCGGCCTTTCGCTTCTGGTGGGACACTGACGCGCCGGTCGCCGTGATGCGCCGTGCTATGGAAGTGCCCGGCACGTAGCGCCATGCTGGCGCGTGCACGAGCTCGCGCGCGGTCTGCTCGACCTCATTCTCCCGCCTGTCTGCCTGGCGTGTGACCGGCTGATCGCGCCCGCCGATCGCGCGCGCCTCGTGTGCCGGCGCTGCCGCTCGCGCCTGCGCCCGCCACCCCAGCCACTCTGCTCACGCTGCGGCGCACCACGCCTGCGCACCGGTCGCAGCGACGCCGAAACCTGTGGCGAGTGCGCGCGCTGGCCGGAGGCCCTCGCCTGCGCGCGCTCCGCTTTTCTCTTACTCCCGCCGGCCGACCGCATCGTGCACCAGCTCAAATACCGCGGTTGGCGCGCGCTCGCCGACCTCATGGGCAGCACACTCGCGCGCGTGCACCGTCCAGAACCAATGTCGTTATGCACATTGGTCCAGGCCGTACCCACTACGGCAACCCGCATTCGAGAACGTGGGTACAATCAGGCGGCGCTGATCGCTCAGGCGCTCGCGCGCAAGATCGAATTGCCCTGCGCCGACTACCTGGAACGCGCGCCCGCCGCATCGAGTCAGACGACCTTGCAGCCGGCAAAACGCGCGGCTAACGTGGCGGGGGCATTCCGGGTTCGCGCGGATATGGCCGGTGCCATGCGAGGTGAGCGAATTCTGCTCGTCGATGATGTGCTGACTACCGGCGCGACCGTCGCGGAATGTGCCGAAACACTCGCAGCCGCAGGTGCCGTCTCGGTTTGCGCGTTAACCTATGCGCGAGCGCTCGATACCGAACGCTTGCTGGGAGTTCTCT
>CBJLQC010000125.1:0-6968 GCA_966424955.1 uncultured bacterium
GCGTCGCACTCCGAGATGCGCTGGTCGGCGTGGGTCGACCGTTCGTTGAAGTTCACCTCTCGAACGTGCATGCGCGCGAGGGATTTCGGCGTCGATCACTGTTGGCACCAAAGGCGGTTGGGGCTATCATGGGGTTTGGGGTCGACAGCTATGTGCTTGGTCTGAATGGTTTAGTGTCGCACTTGAGGCGTGAGCGGCGATGAGCCGCGAGGCAACGCGCGCCGGGCGGACACCATCGAAATAAAAGGAGATTGGAATGCCGAAGAACGGTAGCCCACGCGCCGCCGCTCATGCGGCCGCGTCTCGCCAAAACGGCGATGCGCTGGCTGAGGCATCCAGGGAAACAGGTCGTTTGATGATCGATCTGGATTTCTTGCGCGGATTGATCGATGCGATCGACGGCAGCAGCATCGATTCGATCGAGATCAACAGGGCGGGTACCAAGATCCGGATCGCCAAGACCCCGCCACCGGCGCCGCTGGCGGCGTCGGCATCGGCGCTATCGCCGCTCGTCAGCGCACCCGCGCTGGCCGCCGTGCCCGCGCTGGCGCCGGCGTCGACGTTGGCGGCCGAGCCAGCCATCGAGACCCCGCCGAGCCACCTCACGGAAGTAAAGTCACCCATGGTCGGCACCTTCTACCGCGCACCGGCACCCGAGGCACCGCCGTACGTTGAAATCGGGACGGTCGTCAAGAAGGGGCAGACGCTCTGCATTCTGGAGGCGATGAAGCTCATGAACGAGCTGGAGTCGGAAGTCGACGGCATCGTTCGCGAGATTCTCGTCGAGAATTCGGATCCGGTCGAGTACGGCCAGGTCCTTTTCCGCATCGAACCCGCATGAGCCTCGCCGCCCCGACTTCGAGGGCGGGTCGCCTCCGGGCGTCCCGCCGGTAAGGGAAGTGCGCCTTGATCAACAAAGTGCTGATTGCAAATCGCGGCGAAATCGCGTTGCGGGTTATACGCGCCTGTCGCGAGCTCGGCATTCGTACGGTAGCCGTTTACAGCGAAGCCGACCGCGAATCGCTGCACGTGCGATTCGCGGATGAAGACGTCTGCATCGGTCCGCCCGCGCCGCGCGACAGCTACCTGAACATCCCGCGCATCATCGCAGCCGCGGAAGTGACGGGCGCCGATGCGATCCATCCCGGTTACGGTTTCCTCGCGGAGAACGCCGAGTTCGCGGAGATTTGCGAACGAGCGGACATCATCTTCATTGGGCCGACGGCCGAGCACATCCGCCTGATGGGCGACAAGGCCGCGGCGCGGCGCACCATGCAATCGGTGGGGGTGCCGACCGTGCCGGGCAGCGAGGGTGTCATTACCGACGAGGAAGTGGCACTCACCACCGCACACGACATTGGCTTCCCGGTCATCATCAAGGCCGCGGCGGGTGGTGGCGGCAAGGGGATGCGCGTCGTCATGCACGAGGAGCAATTCCTCGGGCAGCTGCAAATGGCGCAAAATGAAGCGCGTTCGGCCTTCGGCGATGCTTCCGTTTACCTGGAGAAGTTCCTGGTGCGGCCGCGTCACATCGAGATCCAGGTGATCGGCGACCAATACGGCCGCGTGGTCAGCCTGGGCGAGCGCGATTGCTCGATCCAGCGGCGCCATCAGAAGCTGATCGAGGAATCGCCCTCGCCGGCGCTCACGCCGGAGATTCGTGCGCAGATGACGGATGCCGCCATTCGCGGCTGTGAAGCGATCGGCTACTTCTCCGCGGGCACGATCGAGCTGCTCTACGAGAATGGCCAGTTCTATTTCATGGAGATGAACACGCGCATCCAGGTCGAGCATCCGGTCACGGAGCTGGTTACCGGCATCGATCTGGTCAAGGAGCAGATCCGCGTGGCGGCGCGCGAACATCTCTCGATCCGGCCCGAAGGTTTCGGGGAATTCCGCGGCCATGCCATCGAGTGCCGTATCAATGCCGAGGATCCGGCGCGCAATTTCGCGCCCAGCCCGGGGCAGATCCGCTTTTTCCACCCCGCGGGCGGCCCCGGTGTACGCGTCGACTCGCACGCCTACGCCGGCTACATGGTACCGCCATTCTACGATTCGCTGATCGGCAAGTTGATCACGCACGGCAACACGCGCGAAGAAGCGATCGCGCGCATGCGGATAGCGCTCGAGTCCTTCATCGTCGACGGTATTCACACCACGATCCCGTTCCTGCTCGAGATCCTGCAGACGCCGGAGTTCGTGGCCGGTGATTTCGATACGAAGTTCGTGGAGCGGCGGATGGCCGAGCGCAAGCCCGTGGCCGTCGCATAATCCGTGAAGATCGACGTCTATTTCGTTCCGCGTGAGGTGGGCGAACGCAGCCTGGTCGGCAGCGTAGTCGCCGTCATCGACGTGCTGCGGGCGACCAGCACCATCACCGAAGCCGTGGCCAACGGCGCCCGCCGCATCCTGCCGGCCACCGACATGGATGACGCGCTGCGCCTGGCGCAGATGTTCGGACGCAACGAAGTGTTGCTGTGCGGCGAGCGCGCCGCGCGCAAGATCGAAGGCTTTGATCTCGGCAATTCACCGCTGGAGTTCACTTCGGCAGCGGTCGCTGATAAACTAGTAGTCATGACAACGACGAACGGCACGCCGGCGCTGCTGGCCGGGGAAGCCGCCGACCGTTGCATTGTCGCCTGCTTCCTGAACATGACGGCGGCCGCGCGCGACCTGGCCGAGTCCGGCAAGCCGATCGTGATCCTGTGCTCCGGACGCGAAGGCCGCTTCTCGCTGGACGACGCATTGTGCGCGGGCACCCTGATCCGCGCCTTGCGCGGGCGCAAGCCGGGCGGTCGCGTCCGTATGAATGACGCAGCGCTGGCGGCGGCCGCGCTGGAGCGACGTTATCGCTCGCACCTGGGCGCCGTCATCGGGCAGACGGCAGCCGCGCAGCAGATCGTGGAAGCAGGACACAGCGAGGACATTCCTTATTGCCTGACGCGGGATAGGCACGACGTCATTCCCGTCATGGCGGACCGGCAGATCATAGCAGCCGCTTAGCGCGGCCCGATCCTGCTGAGGTGGTACGAAGAGGTCGCAGAGATCGTATGTTGAATGAGAACAAGCGACGCGAGCTGCTCGGCCTGAGTTTACTGGCGCTCAGCGTCTTCACCCTTCTCAGTCTCGTCCCCCTCGACATCATTCCCGGCAGCGATGTTTTCGCCAGCGGCAACGTGATGGGTGTCCTGGGTCGCTGGTTTGCCAGCGCTGCGTACGGCGTGCTGGGCATCGGCGCACTCGCGATTCCGCTCATCCTGGTGCTCACCGGCAGCGCCTGCTTCGACTGGCTACGCAAGGAAAGCGCGACGCACTGGTCCGCGCTGCTCGCCGGGATGGCGCTGCTCGCACCCGCGATCGCGGCGTTGTTCACGCGCGGCATTGGGCCCGAGCTGATCGACCGCGCGGTTGCCGGATGGATCGGCGTCACGCTGACCACACCGCTCGTCGCGCTGCTCGGGCACGTGGGCGGCAGCATCGCGCTGGGGTTCCTCACCGTGGCCGTGTTCGTCGCGACCATCGGTTGGAATCCGGTGGCAGCCGCCTATGCGCGGGTGCGTGCGCGCCGCGCGGCGCAGGCCGCGCCCGCGGCCGCGAGCGCAGCCGTCGAGGACTTCGACCTCGATGAAGAGGTGGAAGAGCTCACGCCTGTTTTCGCCAATGCCGCACCGGTCGCACCCCTGATCAGCGCGCCCGCGGCGCCGGCCAAAAAGGAGAGGAAGCCGGATCGGAAAGCGTCCATGCTGGAGGAATTCGGCAACCCGCGCTCGGAAGACTTGCCGCCCCTCACGCTGCTGACCGAAGAGCCGGTGCGGGACGTACGCGAAAGCAACGCCGAATTCGATCGGCTCGGCAATGTGCTCGTGCAGACGCTGCGCACGTTCAAGGTGGAAACCGAAGTCGTGGGCCGTACCACCGGACCGGTCGTCACGCAGTACGAGCTGGTGCCGGCGCCCGGCGTGAAGGTCAACCGCATTGCCGGCCTCGACGCGGATCTCGCGCTCGCGCTGCGCGCGCCCAGCGTGCGCATCGTGGCGCCCATTCCCGGCAAAGGCGCCGTGGGTGTGGAAGTGCCGAACCCCGAATCGAGCGCGGTCTACCTGCGTTCCATCCTGGGCGATGCCGCCTTCCAGCGCGCGCGTGGCGTCCTGCCCCTCGCCCTGGGCAAGGATCTCACCGGCAAGCCATACGTGGGCGATCTCGCGCGCATGCCGCATCTGCTCATCGCTGGCGCGACCGGCTCCGGCAAATCGGTTTGCATCAACACCCTGATCACCAGCCTGATCTACAAGCATCCGCCCTCCGAGCTGCGCATGTTGATGATCGATCCGAAAATGGTCGAGCTGAGCATGTACGGTAATCTGCCGCATCTGCGACATCCGGTGGTCACGCACCCCCACGATGCCGCGACCGTGCTGAAATGGGCGGTGCTCGAGATGGAGCGTCGCTACGCGCTGCTCTCGGAGAACAGCGCCCGCTCGCTCGCGGAATTCAACCGCCGGGCGCTGGACGGCCAGCCGCTCAAGAGAGTCGAGCCGGTGGGCGCGGATTCCGATCCCGACCGCTACGTCTACACGGACGGAGCGCTGCCGTACATCGTAGTCGTCGTCGACGAGCTGGCCGACCTCATGATGACCGTGCAGGCGGAGATCGAGAAGCCGCTGGCACAGCTCGCTCAGAAGGCGCGCGCCATTGGCATCCACCTGATCGTCGCGACGCAGCGGCCCAGCGTGAACGTGATCACGGGTCTGATCAAGGCCAACTTTCCATGCCGCATCGCGTTTCGGGTAGCATCCAAGGTCGATTCGCGCACGATCCTCGATCAGAACGGCGCCGACGCGCTACTTGGCAACGGCGATATGCTGTTTCTGCCGCCGGGCAGTTCCGACCCCGTGCGCATCCAGGGTGCGTACGTCTCGACCGAGGACACCGAACGCCTGATGCAATGGTACGAGGATCGGGCGAAGGGCCGGTCGCTCGCAGAAGAAGACATCCTGGAATATGTGCGCGCCCGTGAGGCGAAGGACGCCGAGGGGGATGGCATGTCGGAGTTCTTCGGCGAGCGCGACACGCTCTTCCGCCAGGCCGCGGAAATCTGCATCCAGCACAACCAGGGCTCGACGTCGCTGCTGCAGCGGCGGCTCCGCATCGGGTATGGTCGCGCCGCGCGCATCATCGACCAGCTCCATCAAGCGGGCGTGCTCGGCCCGCCGGATGGTAGCAAGCCGCGCGAAGTTCTGTTGGGCCTGGAATCGCTGGGCGCGGTCTGCGGCGAGGGCTGAACTATGAAAACAGCGTACCTCGCGCTGCTGGCCCTGGCCGCCTGTCTGGGCTGCACTGCAGCGCAACCGGGCGCGCCCGGGCCACAGGGAACCGCACGGGTCGTCGGGTATTACTTCGGACCGACGGCGCAGCGAGGCTTCACCGCCAACAAGATCGACGCGGGTCGTCTCACCCACATCAATTACGCTTTCGGCCGCGTGCTAGAGGACGGGTCCGCCGCCCTGGCGAATCCCGCAGTCGATCACGCGAACTTCCGGGCGTTGCGCAAGCTGAAGCAGCGTTTTCCGCATATGCGGATCCTGATTGCATTCGGCGGCTGGGGCGGCTCGCGATATTTCTCGAATGCCGCGGCCACACCGGAAAGCCGCGCGCGCTTCATCAGCAGCACACTCGACAGTTTTCTGCGCGCGCACCCGGATGTGTTCGACGGCGTCGATCTCGACTGGGAATACCCCGTCGGCGGTGGTATGCCAACCAACGTCGCGCGCCCGGAAGATCGCGCCAATCTGACCGCGCTCGTGCACGAGCTGCGCACAGCGCTGGACGCGGAAGGAGAGCGCACCGGGAAGCACTACCTCATTACAATGGCCACGCCGGCGGGTCCCGCGCACCTCGCCAAGTACGAAATCGACCAGCTCGCGCAGACGCTCGACTTCATCAACGTGATGACGTACGACTACCACACGGCGGGGCGGGCGGCGCACTTCAATGCGCCGTTGCGAGCGGGGACGGGCGATCCGACACCGGAGTACAGCATCGAGGGCACCGTGGCTGCGTATCGCGCGGCCGGTGTGCCTGACGACAAGCTCGTGATCGGCGTGCCGTTTTATGGCTACGGCTATGGAGGCGTCCCGCCCGCCGACCACGGACGTTTCCAGCCGGCCGCGCGCAACGGCTTCGAGGACAGCGCAGTGGCCGGCCCCAAGCCGAAGTGGGTCGGTGCGATTCGTTTCCACCAGGTAGCCGACGCGCTTTCCGAGGGCTTCCAGCGTCATTGGGATGAGCAGGCGCGCGTGCCGTGGTTGTACCATCCGCAGAAGCAGATCTGGATCACGTACGATGACGCCGAATCGATCGGTGAAAAGGCCGCGTACGTTCGCGCTGAAGGGCTGGGTGGCATCATGATCTGGGAATTGAGCGGCGACAACCGAACGCTGCTGCCCGTGATCAACGAGCAGCTGGGGATCGCGAGATAGCCAAATGGAAACCGAGGTCGTGGCGACGTTCCGCTACCGGCACGAAGCCGAGCTGGCTCAGCAGATGCTGGCGGCACACGACATCTTCTCGATGGTAGCGGCTGACGACGCCGGTGGCTGGCAGCCCTGGATCATGGCGGACGTGCGCCTGATCGTCCGCGTGGCCGATGCGCAACGCGCGCGTGAAGTGTTGGGCGAGCACGAGCTGAACGGGTAGTGAAGATCGGCTCCGCCGCACTGGGCACTGCGTTGTTCACGCTCATCGTGCCGGCGGTCGTCGCGGGCGTTGTACCGCACCTCATGGCGCCACCCAGCCAGCAGGCGCCGGCCTCGGCCGTGGCTGCGGGCTGGCTCCTCATCGGCGTCGGTGCCTGCGGTTACCTGTGGTGCGCAGTCGATTTCGTGCGCTACGGCCTCGGCACGCCGGCGCCGGTCGCGGCCCCGGACCACCTGGTGGTGCGCGGGCTGTACCAGTACACGCGCAATCCC
>CBJLQC010000126.1:0-6965 GCA_966424955.1 uncultured bacterium
TTCGGCGTCGCGAAGCGGCGGCAGCGGAATGTCGCGGCGCGCGGCTTCGTGCAGAATGGCGCGCGCGATCGGGTGCGTGCTCTGACGCTCCAGCGCGGCGGCTACGCGCAGTATGTCGTGGTGTGCATCAATGACGACCAGCTCGCCCTGGGTAACGGTCCCCGTCTTGTCGAGCGCGGCCACATCAACGTTCGACATGCGTAGCAATGCGTCACTCGAGCGCAGCAGCAGGCCGCGCCGGGCGGCGGCCGCCAGCCCGGCGGCCGTGGCGAGGGGATGCGAGAGCGCGAGCGCACACGGACACGCCACCACCAGCACCGCGACAGTGTGCAATGTTGCAGTGCCTGCGTCCCGCGCGAGCAGCCAGCCCAGAAACGTGAGCGCGGCGATCAGCAACGTGGCGGCGGTAAACCAGGGCGCAATGCGGTCCGCCGATGTGGGACCGGCATCATGCGTAGTGGCTTCGGCGAGCTGCGCGGCCATCGCGTGCACGACCGTGCTCTCGCCCACCGCGCGCACTGCAACCGTGATGGCCCCGCGCACCAGGACCGTGCCGGCCAGCACGCTGTCGCCTACCGTCAGTGGTATCGGCGTTGCCTCGCCGGTGAGCAGGGCGACGCGCAGCTCACCCGCGCCTTCCATGATGATCCCATCCGCCGGCAGCTCTTCACCGGCAGGTATGTCGATGAGATCACCCGGTGCCAGCTGGGCCACTGCAACGACTTCGATGCGGCCATCGGCGAGACGGCGTGCCGAACGCGGTACGGTGGCCACCAGCGCCGTGGCTGCCTCCGCCGCGCGGCGCCGCCCGCGCGATTCCAGCAGCCGTCCTGCCAGGAGCAAGGCGACGAGCATGCCGAGCGAATCGAAATAGGCGTCATAGCCGAGCAGTGTGGCGGCCGCGCCGTGCACGTACAGCACGGCCACGCCCAGCGCGATGGGCAGGTCGATGTGCAGCATGCGATTGCGCAGCGCGCCGAACGCGCCCACGAAGAAGGGCGAAGCACACCAGAGCGCGACCGGCGTCGCCAGCACGAAGGATACCCAGCGCAGCAGCACGGTAAAGCGCGCTTCCATGCCGCTCAGCCACCCCGCGTAAATGGATGCGGCGATCAGCATGAGGTTCATGGCCGCGAATGCGGCGACGCCCAGCCGCACGATCAGCGTGCGATCGGGTTTGCTCTCCTCGCCCAGCGCGCGCGGCCGATAACCGAGCCGCGCGATCGACTGTGCCAGCTCGGCCAGATGGGTTTCACCGGCGCGCCAGCGCACCAGCGTGCGGCCGGTGGCATAACTTACGGACGCGCGCTCGACGCCCGGCTGGTTCTCCAGCACCCGCTCGACCAGCCACACGCAGGATGCGCAGCGTAATTCGTCGACGACCAGCCGCGCTTCGCAGCAGCCATCTTCCCGCTCGATGACGGGCACGGCCGCCCAGTTGGTGGCTGCGACTTGGGGACGGGGCGCGTAAGCGGTGCGGTTCTGGTAGTACTGCTCGAGGCCGGCACCGCAGATGATGGCATGCGCCATCTCGCAGCCGGCACAGCAGAAGCTGTCCGCCTGACCTTCCACCGCGGTTCCGCAGTGCGGGCAGCGGGCCCGCACCGGAACGTCAGCGCGGTCCGGCGCGGTAGGACGCGGCGACCGGATCGGCGCCGGTGACTGCGACATAGATGAACACCGCGTTGGCCGTGATCATGAGCGCGAAGCCAATGATAATCGCGGCGATCCACGGCGAGTGCTGCTTACGATCCGCTGGCATCGCGGCCTCCGCTCTTGAACGTCGTTTCCATCACGCGTTCGCCGGTGCCGGCCGTGACGCGCACGCGCAGCGGATACGTGCGGTCGAACGCGCTGGTCGGCGGTATGCGTACGACCAGCGGAATGATGCGGCTCTCCATGGACGCGAGTTCGATGGTCGGCGCGACGACCTGCGCCTGCTCCGGGCCCTCGACGCTCACGCGGAAGGCGGCCTGCCCGGCCTGCGCGTCGTTGTTGGCGATGCGCAGGAGGTAGGTGTTGCGCACGTAGCCGTCCGGATCGACCGAGTAGAGCGAGCCGGGCACGCGCGCGACACTCGCCTCGAAGGGCACGCGCGTGAACAGCATCAGTATGGCCACCGCGGCAATACCGCTGAGCATCGCCGCATAAGCCACCGTGCGCGGGCGAACGCGACGCGGCTGGTAACCGTGCTGCTGCGCGGTGGTCGTATAGGAGATCAGCGTCTCGTGTCCGACCTTGCCCATCACGCCCGTGCACGCATCCACGCACCGCGCGCAGGCAATGCACTCGAGCTGGAAGCCGTTGCGGATGTCGATGCCCTGCGGGCAGACCGATACGCACTTCTCGCATGCCAGGCACCGGCCATCCACTTTGGCGGTTTTGCCGCCGCGCGGCTCGCCGCGCCGCTCGTCATAGGCGATCAGCAGCGTGTGCAGATCGACCATGGCGCTCTGGAAGCGGGCGTACGGACAGAGATAATTGCAGAACTGCTCGCGGAACCACACGAAGTCGAAGAACCAGGCGGCGGCGAAGATGCCGACCAGCGCATACTCGACCGGTCCGCCGTGGCCCGTCCACAGCGCGCGCGCTCCCGCGAAGAAGCTCATGAACGACATCGACACGATGCAGGCGGCCAGCGCATAGAGCGCCCACTTCACGCTTTTGCGCCACGCCTTGTCGAAGGTCAGTGGTCCGGCATCGCGGCGCTGGCGCGTGGTGCGCTCACCTTCGATCCACCGCTCGAGCGGCCGCACCCAGGTATCCAGCATCACCGTCTGCGGGCAGCCGAAGCCGCACCACAAACGGCCGTACAGCGATGTGAAGAAGAACAGCGAGAACGCCAGGAACAGCAACAGCAGCAACAGGAAGATGGTGTCGGTTGCCGTGAAGATGGCACCGAACGCAAAGAGTCGGCGCGCCTCCAGGTCGAACCGCAGCAGCGGATTACCCGACAGCGTCAGCCAGGGCGCTACGAAGAGGATGACGTGCAGCACCGCGAACGTGAAATGGCGACGTCGCTGATACTTGCCTTGTATCCACTGCACGTACACCCATTGCCGGTTACCACTGAAGCCGAACATCAGTCCTCGGTTTCTTCCTCAGCCTGGTGCAGGACGTACGCAGCAACCTGGCGCGTTTTGTCCGGGCCCAGGATCGGACCCCACGTGGGCATGCCCTTGGCGGCCACGCCATCGCGAATGGTTTTCAGGACGCTGTCGGGAGCGCCGCCATGGATCCAGGTGTCGTCGACCAGGTTCGGGCCGATGCCGCCCTTCAGGTCGGGACCATGACACGCGATGCAATTGGTTTGGTAAATCGCTTCGCCCGCATCCGCGAGTTCCTCGGTCACGACGAATGCCTCGTCGGCGCGCGCCTGCGGCCAGCGCACTTCCGCGGCGGCCAGCTCGGCGGCCAGGTGCTTTTCCTGCGAGCGGTCGGCAATGAAGTGATAGTGCAGCGTGTAGCCGATGGCCCAGATGATGGTGAACCACAACAAACCGAGCCACCAGTCGGGCAATGCGTTGTCGTACTCTTCAATCCCGTCGGCTTCATCCGCGTGGCCCATCACCTGGTCACGAGTTTTCTGCCTTTTCATTCGATTTCATCTCCGTTCGTGAGCGGCAGCTGCCGCGCTGCCTCGAAGCGCTCGCGGTTGCCGGCCGCGCAAGCCCAGCACGCCCAGCCAATGAAGATCGCGACGAAGACAATCGTCATCACGCCCGCGATCCAGCCCAGCTGGATGTTGCGCACGCCTTCATGCAGCACCGGATTCACGGCGCACTCGCCGGCTGATTCTGGATGATCGCTTTGCCATCACGACCCAACCGCTGCAGATACGCGATCAATGCGACGATTTCGCGGTCGGGCTCCGTCCTGATGCCCATTGTGCCGAGCCGCGCCGTGATCTCGGCGCCCTGCGCCTCGAGCTGGGCCGCTACATTCGTGATCTGCTCGTCGGTGTAAGGGACGCCGACCTTGCGCAGCGCGCGCACGGTGGCCGTCACATCGGCCGCGTTGATCTGCCGCTCGTGCAGCCAGGGGTAGGGCGGCATCACGCTGCCCGGCGAGGTGCTGCGCGGATCGCGCATGTGCTCGAAATGCCAGGCATCGGGATACTTGCCGCCGACGCGCTGCAGGTCCGGGCCAATGCGGCGCGAGCCGAGCAGGAACGGGTGGTCGTACGCGTACTCGCCCGCACGCGACCATTCGCCATAGCGCAGCAGCTCGGCGCGCATCGGGCGGCCCATCTGCGAGTGGCAGGTATAGCACCCCTCGCGAATGTAGAGGTCGCGCCCTTTTGCCTCGAGCGGCGTGTAGGGTGTCACACCGGCCAGCTGCTGCGGTCCGAGCGATGCATTGAACATCGGGACGATCTCGACCAGCCCGCCGATCGAAATGGCAATGGTCGTCAGGATCGCGAACACGCCCAGCTTTCCCTCGATCACGCGCCGGTGGAAATTGTCCTTGCCGTTATGCGCTTGCGACATGCGGCCTCCTAATCGTCAGCACCATGTTCCAGGCGAGCAGGATCGCGCCGGTGAAATACAGCGCGCCGCCCGCGAAGCGCAGCCAATAGAACGGATCCAGCTGGTTCACGATTTCCACGAAGTTGGGATACCTGAGCTGGCCCGCCGCATCCACGCCCCGCCACATGAGACCTTCCATGAGTCCGGCCGCCCACATCGAAACGGTGTAGAGAACAATGCCGATGGTCGCCAGCCAGAAATGCGTGGTGGCCCACCCGGGCCGCGCCAGCGGCCGCTGCCACAGGCGGGGCGCCAGCCAGTACAGCATGGCGAAGGAGACCATGCCGACCCAGCCGAGTGCGCCGCTGTGCACGTGGCCGATCACCCAGTTCGTGTAGTGAGCGAGTCCGTTCACGGCACGGATCGACATCATCGGCCCTTCGAACGTGCTCATGCCGTAGAAGCTCACCGCGACCACCATGAATTTGAGCACGGGATCGGTGCGCACGCGGTCCCACGCGCCGCGCAGCGTGAGCAGGCCGTTGAGCATGCCGCCCCACGACGGCGCGAGCAGCATGATGCTGAATACCATGCCCAGCGTCTGCGCCCAGTCGGGCAGCGCGGAATACAGCAGGTGGTGCGGTCCCGCCCAGATGTAGAGGAAGACCAGCCCCCAGAAGTGCACGATCGACAGCCGATAGCTGTAGACGGGCCGCTCGGCGGCGCGCGGCAGGAAGTAGTACATGAGGCCGAGGAACGGCGTCGTCAGGAAGAAGCCCACGGCATTATGACCGTACCACCACTGCACCAGGCCATCCGTCAGTCCGGAGAAGACGGGATAGGACCGGCCCAGCGTAGCGGGCACCGCGAGGCTGTTGACGATGTGCAGCACGGCGATCGTGATGACGAACGACATGTAGAACCAGATCGCGACGTACAGGTGCTGCACGCGGCGTCGCGCGATCGTCGCGAAGAAGTTGATGCCGAAGAGGACCCACACCACGGCGATCGCGATGTCGATGGGCCAGATCAGCTCGGCGTATTCCTTGGACTGCGTGAAACCGAGCGCCAGCGTGAGCGCGGCCGCCACGATGATCAGCTGCCAGCCCCAGAAGTGGATGCGCGAAAGCAGGTCGCTCCACATCCGCACTTTGAGCAGCCGCTGCAGCGAGTAATAGATCGCCGTGAAGACGACGTTGCCGGCAAACGCGAAGATGACCGCGTTGGTGTGGATCGGACGCAGCCGGCCGAACGTCGTGTAGGGCGTGCCCAGGTTGGCCGGCCACCACGCGAGCTGGAGCGCGATGGTCAGGCCGACCAGCATGCCGACGACCGCCCAGACGACCGTGGCACCGAAGAACAGCTTGACGATGTCATCGTCATAGGCGGCCACGGGTGCGGGCGTGAGCGGCGGCTTCTCCCGCTCCACCACGGCCTGCGGACGCTCGGCAACAACGCCTTGTCCAGAGCTAGGCACGAGTTCCTCCGAAACACGATTGGTTGGCGGCTTGCAGGAGTTCGCAGAGCACATACCGCCTGCCGGCAGGGCAGGGCCCAGCATGAAAGCAGTTCAGGCAGAGCGAATATTTCGGTTAGCCGCCGCGGCCAGCATCGCCGCGGGACGGGGCAGTCCATCCCATTCGAGGGGCATTACGTCATGACCGAGTTGCTGGCCGGCGCATTCATGGCGGGTGCCGGAACGCCGCACTGCGTGGGCATGTGCGGCGGCTTTGCCAGCGTCTGCTCGCGCGACTGGCGCGGCGCCCTCGCCTGGCACGCCGGGCGGCTCACCACCTACGCAATGCTCGGTGCCGCAGCGGCCGCCGCGGGCCGTCTCCTGCCCGGTCCCGGCTGGCTGCCCATCGCCATTTCCGCGGTGCTGATGATCTGGTTCGGCGCTGTGCTGGCGGGCGTGGCGCCCTACCTGCCGCCGGTGCCGGGGATGGCGCGCATGGGAGCGCGGCTGCTTAGCCGCAGCGACATCCCATCACGCTACGTCTTCGGTGTTACGACCGGTCTGCTGCCCTGCGGACTGGTGTACGCTGCACTCGGCTTCGCGATCGCTGCCCGGTCCCCGCTCATGGGTGCGTTGACCATGGTCGCCTTCGGGCTCGCCACCGTGCCTGGGCTGGCCTTCCTCACCGGTGTGGTGCAGGAGATCGCCCGGCGTGGCAAATGGCACAGACGCACCGTCGCAGTGGTAATCCTGCTGGTCGGGTTGTGGTCGCTGGGCCAGCGCACCGTCCGCCTGTACGCGCACGATGACGTGCCGCACGGCGCGGCCATGCACCAGTCCCAATAGCATTGCCAGCGTGCGCGGGTAATCCTAGGCTACCCGCCTCGCAGTCCCCTTTTTCGAGGACCCCTTTCATGAACAAGTATGTTTTGGCGGCGGGCGCGCTCGTCTGCGCCGCGGCACAACTGTCGGCGCAGCAGCCGGATCCACGCGTCGGGTTGGAGGTCGGCCTGCTCGCTGCCGGCATGGCGGCCGGTAAC
>CBJLQC010000127.1:0-6958 GCA_966424955.1 uncultured bacterium
CGGCGCCAACCTGCCGCTGGAACTGCGGCCGCGGTGCTCAACATCCTGACGGCGTACCTCGCCACGCTGCTACCCTGGATCGGCACGCCGGTCGGCCGCGCCGTCACCATGACCCTGGCGGTCGCGCTGTTTACCGCGATCAATGTGCGCGGCGTACGACAGACCGCGTGGACGGTGAATCTGTTCACGGTCGCGAAGCTGCTGCCGCTGCTGCTGCTGATCGTGGTGGGTTTGGTAGCGCTGCGCGGTGACGTGCTCGCCACGCAGCACGTCGCGACGCGAGGGTGGACGGACGCGATCCTGCAAATGGTGTTTGCGTTCGGGGGCTTCGAGGTGGCCCTGGTGGCGGCCGGCGAGATGCGCCGTCCCAGGCAGGACGCCGCCTTTGCGCTGATCGTCGCCATTGCCATCATTACCGCGGTGTATGCGCTGACGCAGCTTGCGGTCGTCGGCGTGCTGCCCAATGCCGCCGCGTCGAAAGCGCCGATCGCCGATGCGCTGCGCGCCGTCATTGGTCCGGTCGGCGCCACCATCGGCGGGCTGGGGGCTGCCGTGTCGGCTTACGGCTGGCTCACCGGCACGGCGCTGCTCATTCCGCGCGTACCGTTCTCCATGGCCGAGCGCGGCGAATTGCCGGCTCCTTTCGCGCGTGTGCACGCGGCTTTCCGCACCCCGCACGTGTCGATCATCGCCTGCTCGTTCGCGGCGCTCGCGCTGGGTTTACTCGGGAGTTTTGCGGCCGCCGCAACGCTATCTGCGATCGGCCGGCTGATCGTTTATGCCATGACGTGCGGCGCGCTGCTGGTGTTGCGGCAGCGCGCGGCCGCTCCGCCGGCCGGCTTCCTCCTGCCGGCGGGCAAGGTTTTCGCCGTCGTCGGCATCGTCTTCAGTATCTGGCTGTTGAGCACCCGCAGCTTCGCGCAGGCCTGGATCATCGGCGCGATCATACTGGCCGGCGCATTGGTCCGCGCGCTCAGCGTGCGTTCATTTGCAGCGCGGCAGCGATCGCTCGCTCCACGAGCGGCCCCATGATGCGGTAGCCCGCTTCGTTGGGGTGCACGCCATCCGGTGAAAGCTCGGCGCGCAAACCCTGGCGCGCGTCCGCCATGGGCGTGTGAAAGTCGACCCAGACCGCCCCCGCTTTGGCCGCGTAGCGCTGCAGCATGGCATTGAGTGCAACGATTTTGGGCCCCGGCTCGAGACCGCGCTTCCACGGATAGTCGTAGGCCGGGAGAACGGAGCCGAGTACGACGCGAATGCCATGGGCCTGCGCCAACTCGGTCATGGACGCGATGTTGGCGGCGATCACCTCGAGAGTCGTCGGCCCCGTATTACCCGCGATGTCATTGGTGCCGGCCAGGATCACCACCACCCTGGGCTGCAGGGCGATGACATCCTGGCGGAAACGCACGAGCATTTGCGGCGTGGTCTGGCCGCTGATGCCGCGACCGACGTACGGCTTGCCCGGAAAATGCGCCGGAAAGTACGGCGCCCACGCTTCGGTGATCGAGTTGCCCATGAAAACGACGCGCTGCTCGCCCGCGGCCGGCGCCGGCAGCTCCGCGTTCGCCTGCCGGAATCGCTCGAGATACGCCCAGTCATTGTGAATGCGCTGCTCGCGCACCTCCTGCGGCGTCTGCGCGAGCAGGGGCGCCGGCAACATGAGTATCAGCAACAGTCGCATCATGTTCATTGAGTTCACGCCAACCACATGGTCGGTTCACGCTGCGGTTTCAACTTGACCCGCGGCCGTGTCATCGCCGCCGCTCTGGCGGCAGCCAAAGGCAGCATATCGGGCCCTACCCGAAGCGGCAAGCACGCGGCAGTATCTTGACTTTGACCAGGAGGCCGTAATGCAGCGCGTCGTTGCACTCCTCGTTTTGTTCTTCGTCGCTGCCTGTTCCGACGACGGTCCGTCCGGCAACGGGACATCGATTCAGATCAGTGTGAGTCCGGCCAGTCTCACGCTCACGCAGGGGAATAGCGGATCCGCGACGGTCACGGTGATGCGCATGGGTGGATTCGCCGGAACGATCGCCTTGGCGGTGACCGGCTTGCCTGCCGGCGTGACGGCGACCGTAACACCCGCGCAACTGGATGTCATGACCACGACCGCGACGATCAACGTGACCACGACCAGCGCGACCGCGGTCGCGAGTCACGCATTGGCGGTTACGGCGTCAGCGCCAGGCGTTGCCGCGGCCACCGCCTCACTCTCCCTGAACGTGGCGGCCGCGCCGGCGGCGGGCGCTGTCGAGTATCGATTCTGCGACGTCGCCGAGACGCCCGTGTTCCTGGCGTACCAGGATGGCAGTGGCACATGGCAGCCGGTCACCGGCGTTGCAGCCGGTGGCACGACACGGTTCACGTTCAACATCTCGCAGGGCCGGGGCGGCGTTCTCGCCGTCTACCGATCCTCCGATGCCGCACAGGCGGTCGGCAGCGTGGTCGCGAAACGTACCGCGCAGGTGCACGCGCGGCCGGCGTCGCTGTACCAGAATCTGCTCGTCGATGTTTATCACACCCAGTTGACCTATGCCACGCTCGCGGAGCTGACGCAGGATGGGCTGGAAGGGTGCCCGGCAGCACCGTCCCTGAAGTCCGCCAACGTGACCGTGGCCGGTGTGCCGCTGGGATCATACGGGATTCTCTCGTACGGACACACGACGGAGATATTCGACCCGGCCGCGCCCGCCAACCCGATCACGTTCGAGGAGGTGCCGACCGGCCTCAACGACTTCGTGGCGGTGCGTACCAGTCCGGGCAATCCACCGGACAGGATCTTTCTGACGCGCAACGTCGACGTTCCCGATGGCGCGTCGCTACCCAGTGTGAACTTCAACGGCGCGGGCGCGCTCACTCCGGCGGTCGGCAGCGTAACCGTGAATGGTGCCGGTGGGCACCTGCTCGAAGCCTTTGTAGACCTGGTAACGGCCAACAGCCAACTCGGCCTCTGGTTCGACCTGAACCCGTCGGTCGCGACTACGCGCACGTGGGCAGGTCTGAATACGGCGAACATGCTGGCTGCCGACTTCCATATGCTCGCGGTATTCGCCCATCTGGCCAGCCAGCCGGCCGACTACCGCGTGGCGCTCAAGTATGTGCGAGACGTGGGCACGGAGACGATCACACTGGGGCCGGTGATCAATGCGCCGGCGATCTCATCCACCGGCGGCGGCAGTTACCCGCGCTTGCGCATACAGGGCAGCATTCCGGTCGAATACAACAAAGGGATTGCCATCGACGTCTTCCCGGCCAATGTGAGTGGCAATTCATTCAGCGTGCTCGCGACGGCAGCGCATCTGGCCGCGGCCGGCAGCGCGGCGACGTACGATTTCACCATGCCCGATATTACCGGACTGGCCGGCTTTCCTGCGGCCGCGCGGTTGACGGCCGGGCCGAACGATGTCTTTGTCTCACCGTTCGGCTTCAATGGGCCCGGACTCTTCGACGCAGAGCCGGTGCTCGGCAGCGAGTTCAGATCGGCGGTGCGAACGACGACCGTGAACGTGCAGTAGCGGCCGCGGCACGCAGGGTCGCGCCCTTAGAGCGGCGAGTCGGGCCACCGCCTATAGACCGGCTGCGCGCGCCCGAATGAGCGCGCGCTCGCGCTCGTTGCGTGTCAGCCCGGCCGCCCGCTCCAATTCGGCGCGCGCCTCTTCGCGACGGCCCAGCCGGGCGAGCAGATCGGCGCGCACGCTGGGCAGCAGGTGATATGTCTGGAGTGCCGGCTCAGCCACCAGCTCGTCCACGATCTCGAGGCCGGCCGCCGGTCCGAATGCCATGGCTACCGCGACCGCCCGATTCAATTCCACGATCGGTGATTGCGTGAGCTGCGCGAGCGCATCGTACAACGCAACGATGCGTGGCCAGTCCGTCTGCTCCGGCGTGTGTGCGCGCGCGTGGCACGCCGCGATGGCTGCCTGCAACGTATACGGTCCGAGCACATGGCTCAGCTGCTCCGCGCGCGCCAGTGCATCCAGTCCGCGGCGGATGAGCAGCTGGTCCCAGCGCGCGCGATCCTGGTCGAGCAGCGGGATGGCTTCTCCGTGCGGGCCCACGCGTGCGCGCAGCCGTGACGCCTGGATCTCCAGCAGAGCAACCAGGCCGTGAACCTCGCCTTCTTCCGGCATGAGCCCGGCCAGGACGCGACCCAGCCTGAGTGCTTCTTCGCACAGCTCCGGGCGCACCCACCGGTCGCCCTCGGTCGCGCTGTATCCTTCATTGAAGATGAGATAGATGACTTCCAGCACCGAGGCGAGCCGCGCGGCCAGCTCGGTGCCGCGCGGCACCTCGAAAGGGACGCGCGCGGCCGTGAGCGTGCGTTTCGCGCGCACGATGCGCTGCGCCAGCGTGGCTTCCGGCACCAGGAACGCGCGCGCGATCTCGGGCGTGGTCAGACCGCCGAGCAGGCGGAGCGTGAGCGCTACGCGTGCCTCCGTCGACAACACGGGATGGCACGTCATGAAGATCAGCCGCAGCAGGTCGTCGCCGATGTCGTCATCGAGGGCGACGTCGTAATCCGGCGTGCTGCGTGCGGTCTCGGCGTGCAGCTCACGCGTAATTTCGGCGTGCTTGCTCTCCAGCATCTTGAAGCGGCGCAGCTGATCGAAAGCGCGCCGCTTCGCGGTGGTCATCAGCCAGGCGCCCGGATTGGCCGGCACGCCGGACTTCGGCCAATGCTCGAGCGCGGCGACCAGCGCATCCTGCGCCAGGTCTTCAGCCAGACCCACATCGCCGACCAGACGCGTCAGACCGGCGATCAGCCGCGGCGACTCCATGCGCCAGACGGCGTCGATCGCGCGATGTGTTTCCTGGCTCATGGGCGCCGGCTAGCGCGGCAGCTGCTCGCCGATCCGGCGGTGATGCTCGATCGCTTCACCCTGCACGAAATCTTCCAGCTCGAAGACCTGCCGCAATTCGACGTCGCCTTCGGTGAACGGGATCCGCTTTGCCCATTCGATCGCTTCTTCCTTCGATTTCACCTGGATCAGCCAGAAGCCTGCAATCAGCTCCTTGGCTTCCGTGAACGGACCGTCGATCACGGTGCGCTTGCTGCCGTTGAAGCGCACCTTCGCGCCCTTCGAGCTGGCCTGCAGCCCCTCGCCGGCCAGCATCACGCCCGCCTTGACCAGCTGTTCGTTGTACCGCGCCATTTCGGCCAGCTCCTGCTCGGTGGGCAGCACGCCCGCTTCCGAGCGCTGGTCGGCTTTGACGATCATCATGAAACGCATGGTAGTCTCCTTGTCGGCATGGTGGTCGAGCCGGGCCGTTCCCGGCTTCTACCAGTGCGACGAACCAGGGTTCGGCAAATCGACAACGCACAACTCGACGGGCCGATGCCGTGTTGGGGTTATCGCGTGACCTCGCGGACCAGCTCCACCAGGGGCAGCGGGTCGGCGGCCGGTTCGATCCCCAGTGTGATGTGGCCGTCCTTCAACGGATAGGCCAGCGCGAAGAAGTTGCCGTAGCGAATCAGCACGTATTCGAGTCCGCCGCAATCGATCTCACCGCGCTGCCGCGTCAGCAGCAGGACGGTGGGATTGACCAGCAGCTCTTCGTAACGGTCCGATTCCGCGGCACTGGCACCTTGCAGCTCGGGGCGCTGCGCTAATTGCAGGTCGCCGTTCAGATACACGGCCACATAGCGGATGGCTGGCGAGCGGGCGAACAATTCAGCGGCGAATGGGTGCATTCAGCGCTTCGCCTCGACGTGGCGCGCGAAGTTGTCGAGGATCGCCTGCCAGCCCTGCCGCTGCAGCTCGGGCGAGTTTTCATTTTCGGGGTCGAACGTTTCCGTGACGTGCACGCCATCCGGACGCTCGGCGAACTCGACCTGTACCTCACGACCGTCGCTCATGCGGTATTCGATGGTTTGGTGCGGTACGACCCGGGTATAAATGCCCTCGAAGTCGAAGCCCGCACTGCCGTCGCGGGCCTCCATGCGCGCCAGGAAGCGGCCGCCCTCGCGCAGATCGACGATGCTGCGGGTCGTATGCCAGTCATCCTGCGCGCTGTTCCATTGCTTGATGTCGGCCGGGTTGTTCCAGGCATCCCAGGCTTGCTGCAGCGGGACTTTGGCAACGGCTGCAACGGTGATCTTCTTCATTTCTCCTCCTGGTCGCGAGTCGTGATTCATGGCTTCACTAGCGCGACGAATGGAGCCCGCGCAATTCGACACGCCTCAGCGGTCGCGCTCCCAGCGGAGCAGTCCAACGCCCAGATCAGCCCAGATGGCGGGACTCCGCCCGCCGGCCGCCGCCGGTGCCTCGAAGGAAAAAATCGAGCGCCGGTCGGTAAACACCCATTCCGCGCCGGCCCGGCCGACGTAGTCCAGCCGCATGGGCGACATGGGGCCACGCTTCATGCGAAGGGCAGGAGCACCGTCCTCGCTCGTGACTGCGATTTCGACATCGCCGTAGGTGCCGGCAAACATGGCCAGGTTTTTGGGCGGCGCATTCGTGGGCACGCGCGCGGCCCCCAGCGCCGCCTCGACCAACTTGCCGGCGACGGCATCCGGACGCGTCGGCCCTTGCGTGTTGATCAGCACGGTGATGTTCAGCGAATCGTCCGGAAGATAGGCGGTGAACGTCGTGAATCCGTCGATGTCGCCACCGTGATGAAAGGCCCGCCTGCCGGCGACTGCGCTCAAGCCAACACCCAGGCCGTAGCGGGTCTTGCGGCCGGAGCGGATCGTGCCCGGCCGCACCATCTCGCGATACACCCCGCTGGACAGCACATGGCCACCCTGCCGCGCATGTATCTCGGCATTCCATGCTGCGAGATCGTGGACCGTACCGCAGAAGCCGCCGGCTGCGTAGGGCGCATGCGGGCTGATGAAATCCGCAGGGCGGATCCCGGATGGCGTGGCGGTATAGCCGCGCGCGATGTGCATGACCAGCGCGCGCGGGTCGCAGAAGTGCGCGGTGCGCGCGCCGGCCGGCCGCAGCACGGCTTC
>CBJLQC010000128.1:0-6933 GCA_966424955.1 uncultured bacterium
GGGAAGAGATGCCGCGGTGATGCGGACCCTCGAGAACGCACTGAAGAACGACCGGACGCGCATTAAGATCGCCCACATCAGCCCGCTCGGCCTGGTAGAGATGACCCGGAAGCGGACTGCCGAGGCAGTGACCGACCTCATGTCGCACTCCTGCCCATACTGCCAGGGACGTGGAAGGGTCTGGTCGCCGGAGACCATCGCGATCAACATCGAGCGTGAGATCCGGCGCCGCTGCGCGGCCCCAGCCCGTTGTTGGCCAGCGTGGAAGAATTCTCGAATGCCGCGGTCAGCATACCGGTCTGCACGCGCGCGATACTGCCCAGCGTGGCCGACAGGATCTGCTGGTACTGCGACGACGCGAGTCCTTCGACGTCCGCCGGATTGCGCAGTACGCGGTTACGATCGGGGTTGTTCGGGTTCACAACCTCGAGCGCATCGTCACTGCAGGCAGTGAGCGCGAGCACGAGCGTTGCAAACTTTATGAATCGACTGATTCGCATAAAGGCTAATCCACTTAGAAGGTCGCGCTCAGCACGAACGACAGCGTCCGTACTTGAGGGAACGTGAATGCATCGATGGCGTTGACCAGGCCGCTGCTCGACTGCCCGCCGGAGATACCGACTTCCGGATCGAAGCCCTGGTAGTCGCTCCACGTCTTCAGGTTGCGGCCGATCACACTGACCGTCCAATCACCCAGATTGCGGACGCGGCCGACATTGTAGGACAGCGAAAGCTCGCGCAGCTTCACGAAGCTGGCATCCTCGACCATGCGGTTGTTCGGTCCGAGAATGTCGTAGAAGCCGCCCAGACCGCTCGGGTTGCCGCCCACCGTCGGGCCGGCCCGGTAGTAGTAGCCGATCGGCTTGGCGTCTTCGACACTCTTGCCGTACTGGTCGATGTCAGCGGACAGGAAGTCCAGGTACGACCAATGCCGCCCCTGGTTCCAGATGCTCTGGCCGAAAGCGCCTTCCACGAGCGAATACAGCGATACGCGCTTGAACTGGAGCGTATTCGCCACGCCGACACGGAAGTCGGGCAGCGCGTGGCCGAGCGGTACCAGGCTGGGCGAGCCGTTCGCTTCGCGAACCAGGATCGGCATGCCCCAGTTGGTCACCTGGCCGTACGGCGCCTGGTCGGCCGGCAGCTGCGAGTTCCACAGGTTGTTCGTAATCCCCATGCCCGGGTTGTTGCCGTCGCCGACCCACACCAGGTAGCCCTCGTCGTTCAGCTGGAACGCGCTGGTCGAGCCGCCGCATTGACCGCGGAACGGATCGGGCAGCTGCTCGCAGCTCTTCATGAAGCGGCGGCCGTAGAAAGAGCCGTACCGGATACCTTCGTCGATGCGGATGATCTCGCCGGTTGCCTGCAGGCCGGTGCCAATGAAGAAGGGCGCCACGTTGAGCTCTTCGACGTATGCGCGGTTCTGCGTGTAGTTCGCGCGCGTCGTCCAGCTCAATCCCGTGCTGCTGCGAATCAGCGGCAGCGTTAGCGCGGCTTCCCATGTCTGGTTACGCAATGAGCCGGCGTTCTGCCACTGCGTCGGGAAACCCGTCGAGACGGACACCGGTACCGGCAGAATCTGGTCCTTGGCCAGTGAATTGGCGTAGGTCACCGTCAGGTTCCAGCGGTTCATCAGCTCCAGCTCGACGCTGCCCTCCATCTCGGTGACGACTTCCGGACGCAGTCGCGGGTTGCCGAGCGTGTTCGCGGTCAGCGTGCCGCCCGCGCCGATAGTGAAGGTCTCGTACTGAGCCGAATAGCTCGGCACGTTGCCGGCCGTCCCGTAGGAGCCGCGCAGCGTGAAGGTGGTCAGCTTCGAGTTCGGGAACCACGACTCGCGCGCCATCAGCCAGGCGCCGGAAGCGCGGCCGTAGGTTTGCCAGCGGTGGTCGGTGCCGAAACGCGAGCTGCCGTCGCGGCGAACCGCGAGGTCGATCGTGTAGCGGTCGAGAATGTCGAAGAACGCGCCACCCGAGAACGACATCTGGCGTGTCTCGCTCTCGCTCGAGGCAATCGTCTGCTGCTGCGTCGCGTTCGCGCCCGACGTCACGTCCGCGACCCGGAGGAACTGCCCCTGGATCGTACGGCCGTCGAAGTTCTGCGTCTCATACAGCCAGCGCAGCGTGAAGCGGTTGCGGATGTGCTCCAGCAGCTCCGGGCGCAGCGTGATGCCCGCCGACGCATTCATCGACTGCGAGTTGTTCACGCCGTTGAAGATCAGACCCTGGTTGGTAGCCGGGTTGCTGTTCGTCGTGCGGAAGCCGCGGTTCTGGAACTGCCGGAAGTTCAGGTTCAACCGGTCGACGCTGAAGTTGGCGTCGGCGTCGACCCAGGTGAGCGGCGTATAGCGCGCGGTACCGCCGATCAGGTAGCGCCACCGCACGTCCGAACGCTGTACGTTCTCAAAGGAATACAGGGGGTTCTCGTTCTGCGTGCCACCCGCGCCGAGGTTGGTGCGGATGTACAGACGGCCCAGGTCGTCGCGCTGCGTGATGTCGACGATGGCTGGCGTGCGGGTCAACCGGAAGAAGCCGGTACCGCCGCCTTCCTGGTTCGAGCCGTCCTCGTCGCTGCGCGAGATGTAGGAGTTGAGATCGACCGACCACTGATCGCCGAACTTGTGCGTCAGGTTGATGCGGCCGTTCAGGCGCTCGTAGCCCTTGAGCCCCATGATCGCGCCGCCCTGCTGCGTGTGGCCGACGCTCGCGAAGAACGTGGTGGACCCCAGTCGTCCGGCCATCGACACGTCGTTCAGCGTGACCGGCTTCGGATCGACCAGCTGCTCCACGGCGTTGAAGGTCTGGCCCGGCCACTGCCCGGCGAGGAATGCGCGCCGCAGAATGTCACCGGACGTGACGGCGCCCGGATCGACCGGGAACGAAACCGTGGGCAGCGCGAAATCGCCCGGCGCATTGTTGATGCGCGCCTGTTCGGCACGGTAGTCGATGGTACGCGAGCAAGCGTTGGCCGAGCCGTACGGATCGAGCACACAGAACCGCGTGCCGGTCTCGTCCAGCAGGAAGGGATGATAGCGGGCAATACCGAAGTCGCCTTCGATGTCATTGAGGCCCAGCTCGGAGCGAGCCGTGAAGCGCACGCCATCGATCAGACCGCCGCCGAACGCCGCGCCGCGCTTGGTGGTGATCGCAATGACGCCGGAAGCCGCGCGCGAACCGTAAAGCGTCGAGGCGGCAGCACCCTTCACGATCTCGACACTCTCGATATCGGCCGGGTTGAGGTCGGCGATACTGGAGCCGAGCACGACGCCGTCCACGATGTAGAGCGGCTCCTGGCTGCGGCCGCTGGCGTTGATGGACGTCGGGCCGCGCAGGATGATCGAGGGCGCCTCACCCGGACGGCCGCTGGTCGACGCGATGTTGGCGCCCGGCACCTTGCCCTGGATCTGGCTCAGTGGGTTGGTCGCCGCGACCGGCATCTGGGACTGGTCCACGCGCGAGACCGAGAATGGCACCTTGGCGCGCTCCTGCGCACCGCCGCTCACGCCCGTGACCACGATTTCGCGGACGCCGATCGCCGACTGCTCGATCGAGAAATTCAGCGTTGCGGTCTGGTCGGCAGCCACGGTGACTTCCCGCGACATCTGACCGTAGCCGAGCAGCTCGACACCTATCGTTTGCGTGCCGACTGGCACCCCACGGATGACGAACCGCCCCTGCTGGTTCGTCAGCGTGCCGCGCTGCGTGCCCTGGACGAAGACCTGCGCACCAACCAGTGGTTGCTGCGTGGCCGCGTCCATGACCACTCCCTGAACAGTGCCGGTCTGCTGTGCCGATGCCGTGGACGCTCCCAAAAAGCCGAGCGCCACGCCCATCGCACACAGGACAGCCCGGATGCTCATCCGTGCTCTCATGCGTTCCCTCCGAGGATTGGGCGGAATGATAGAGCTACGCTCCCACGCCGAACCGTACGGCGTGCGGATGCGTACCTCGCCTGAATTGTGACTTTGATGCTAGGCCGCCTTGCGCGAGCGACCGTTCGACAGAATTAAAGCGCGTCGAGCGCTGTTATTTGCGGATTGACGGCCCCGGACCGGAACCGATTGGCAGGATAGGCCCTGCCGTTCCGGGTGTCAAGCATTGGTGCTGCTGCATAATTGCGTTCCGGCGTGAGCAGGGCATAGCTTGTGACCCACGTCCGCCAATTAGTAGAACGCACGAGTCTCCCGAGCTATAACAATGGGCATGCTAAACGTGTACTCCTGTCGTTGGGTCGCCGTGCTCGCGCTCGCCGGCTGTAGCGCGGCTGCAACTCCCACGTCACAAACACCGCGGCCGAGCACCGTGCGCGTGGTCGGGGGCAGCGGGGCGGTGGCCAATGTTTCCGTGAGCGCGACCGACCTGCCGAGCGCGACCAGCTACCAATTCGCAGTGGACCGCGTGTGGCGCGTGCTGCCAGAGGTCTTTGATTCGCTGGCCATTCCAGTGGCGCATCTCGACCACAATGCGCGCGTCATCGGCAACCGGGACCTGAAGGTGCGCGGTCGCCTGGGACGCGTACCGTTGCGGCGTTACCTCGATTGCGGCAGCACGCAGGGTGGCCCGAACGCGGACACCTATGATGTGTGGATGTCTGTCGCCGCCAGCGCGACGCCGAAAGCGGCCGATTCGACGCACGTCAGCGTCGGCCTGGAGGCCATGGCCCGCCCGGTTACGTTCGCGGGTGATTACTTCAAATGCCGCACGACGCGTGAGCTGGAGAACGCGCTCTTCGCCATCCTGACCAGAAGGCTGGCCGCGGCCAAACCCTGAGCGGGTACGCTACGCCGTCGTCTGAGCCGGTCATTGCCTACCTCGGGCTCGGCACCAATCTCGGCGACCGGCGCGCGAATTTGCGGGCGGCCGTCGCGCGGCTTCGCCGGCTGGTGCGGGTCGAGGCGCTTTCCGGCATCTACGAGACGGACCCGGTCGGCTATACCGAGCAGCCGCGCTTCTGGAACATGGTCGCGCGGGTGGCGACACCAATGCCGGCCGCCCAGCTGCTGGCCGGCCTGATCGCCATCGAACAGGCCCTGGGCCGCCAGCGCAGCTTCCGCAACGCGCCTCGCGTCATCGACCTCGATATCCTTCTTTATGGCGACGTCATCCAGCAGGATCCCGGCCTCACCCTGCCGCACCCACGGATGGGCGAGCGTGCGTTCGTCCTGCTCCCCCTGACCGAATTGGCGCCCGCGCTGCGTGACCCGCGGACCGGCACCCTTTACCGCGAATTGCTGGAACGTGGTAACTTTGAGCGGGCCGCCCGCGTGGCTGCCGCTGATGAGCTGAACCGCGAAGTGTGACGACATGAGAACATTGCTAATGACGGTGCTGGCGCTTTCGGTGACCGCCGCGGCGTGCCGCGGCCAGCAGCGCGGCCAGGAAGTCGATCCCGGACTGGCCGCGGTTGCCGATTCCTTGCTGCCGCGCCTCGAGCAGCTGTCGGGGCTGCGCAAGCTGAAGCCGATCAGGATGGAGCAGCAGTCGCGCGAAGACCTGCGTCGTTACGTGCAGGACCGGCTGCGTGAAGAGCTGCCCCCGGCGGAGGTGCGCGGGATGAAGGCGGCGTATGCCGCGTTCGGGCTGGTACCGGACACGCTCGACCTCGAGAAGCTGATGCTGGACCTGTACACCGAGCAGGTGGCCGGGTACTACGATCCGAAAACGGATGCCTTCTACATGGTGGAAGGCACGCCGCGTGACCTGCTGCGTCCCACGCTCGCCCACGAGCTCGTGCACGCGCTTCAGGACCAACACGCCAACCTGGACTCGCTGATCTCCCGCAAGCACGGCAACGATCGCCAGACCGCGGCGCAGGCCGCCATTGAAGGACACGCCACGCTCGTCATGTTCGCCATCCTCGCGGGCGGCTCCGGCGAGTTCAATCCCGCGCTCCTGCCCGATATGGGCGAGCAGCTCGGTCCGCTGATGGAGATGCAGAACTCGCAGTTCCCCATCTTCCGCAGCGCGCCGCGCATCATCCGCGAGACGATGCTCTTTCCCTATATAGGCGGTGCGGGCTTCGTGCAGGAGCTGTGGCGCTCGCAGGCCGGCACGGCCGACAAGTTCGCCGCGCCGATCGGCGCGCGCCTGCCGCAGTCCACCGAACAAGTCCTGCACCCGCGCGAGAAATTCACGACCGCGCGTGACGAGCCGAGCGAAATCCGTTTCGCGCAGCCCGGCCCGGGCACCTTGATCTATGAGAACACGCTGGGTGAGATGGAGCTGGGCATCCTGCTGGCCGAGCACCTGGGCGCGCGCACCGCGGCCGCCGGCTGGGATGGCGACCGTTATCGCGTAGTCGACCTGAACGGCACACCCGTACTCTTCTGGCAGACGGTGTGGGACGATCCCACGAGTGCCGACCGCTTTGCGGCGGCCTATCAGCAGATTCGCGACAAACGGACCGGTCGCACGAACCAGGTCAAGCGCAACAAAGGCGGCGGCATGGAAGGCGTGTGGGTGATTGATGCGCCGGCCGGCGCGGATGTGTCGGCGCTCGCCGGGGTGACCGCCACGATCGCACAATGACGCACGGCATCACCATTCAGCCGGGATCCCTCGCCCACATCGGCGAGGTGGCGCCGGCGGCGTACGCGTACGCGATCATCACGGATCGTCACGTTGCGCCCTACGCGCACCGCATCGCCGAGCAGCTGGCGCACGCCCACGTGCTCGAGTATGCCGGCGGCGAAGTCAATAAGACGCGCGACAGCTGGCAACAGCTCACGGATGCGATGCTGGAGCGCGGATTGGGACGCGACTGTTGCGTGATCGCGGTAGGCGGCGGCGTCACTTGCGACCTGGCCGGCTTTGTCGCCGCGCGGCTCGCCGCGACAGGCATCGGCACCGTACAGGTGATGCGCGTCGCTACCTACGCCGGGCCGGACCTGTGCTTCTCCTTTCGCCGCGCCACCCACCGGGGCGTGACCGACTA
>CBJLQC010000129.1:0-6916 GCA_966424955.1 uncultured bacterium
AGCCACGCTCGCCCTCCGACAAGCTCATGACCTCGATGGACCAGCGCCGCGATTCCGCGAAGCGCGAGTACATCCGAAACAGATCGCCGGCAAAGAGACCGGCTTCGTCGCCGCCTGTGCCGGCGCGGATTTCGACGACCGCGGCACGATCGGCCAGCGGGTCCTTGGGGATGAGCAGTCGGCGCAGCTCTTCACCGAGCGTCGCTTCCCGCTCGGTCAGCTCGTCAATCTCAGCCTCGGCGAGCTCGGCCATTTCCGCGTCATCACCGGCCATCAGCTGGCGCGCGTCCGCGAGGTGCGTGCGGACGCGCTCGAGCGCACGCGCGACCTCGACCACCGGACCCAGCTCGGCGTGCTCGCGCGCGACTTCGCGGAACCTGTCCTTGGCGTTCAGCACCGCCGGATCCGCAAGACTCGCGGTCAGCTCCTCGTAACGGCGCAGCGTCTCCTGGACGCGATTTTCCCAACTCATACGTGCATTATCTTCGGGCTACGATGTCAAAAGAGCCGGGGTGGAGACCCGGCTCTTCAATTCTCGATCGAGCATGTGGGGCGTGCGCCCAGTCTCCTGTTCGCCTCTCCCCCGACCTCGCTACGCCTTCGCCTTTTCCTTCGGCTCGCCGGTGCCCCACTTCTGACGGAAGCGCTCGACACGGCCCGCCGTGTCGACCAGCTTCTGGCGGCCCGTGAAATACGGGTGGCAAACCGAGCAGATATCGAGGTGAATGTCCTTTTGCGTGCTGCGCGTCTCGAACGTGTGACCGCAGGCGCAATGGACAGTCGCCGTCATGTACTCAGGATGGATGCCTTCCTTCATGTTTCCCCTAGGTCGTGTGTCAGCCCATAAGTTTAGCGGATTTCGACGTTTTGCTCAACCCGGGGGCTCCGCGTCGCTTTAACGGACTTGGGCGCGGGCGCGGTCGCGGGGGCGGGTCGCGGGTAACGATTCGGGCGCGGTCCGCGGGGCGCGGTCCGCGGCCCGCGCCCCAGGTAGTTGCCCGCCCCCGCTCCCGCGCCCGCGACCGCGCCCGCGTTCGTTAAAGAAGCACCTCCCTATGCTCCTCCGCCGACTGATAGGCGGCGGCCACGATCTTCATGAGCTGGACCTGCTCGACCGGCGGCGCATACGGCCGGCGGCCGCGGACCGTCTCGACGAAATCGATCAGCTCTTCGCGATAGGAGGCGGTATAGAGGTTTTCGCGGCCGGGCGGGACGTGGGGCGTGACGTCGAGCATGCCATGCTCCAGCTCCTTGTACACCGCCAGCGGCTGGATGGACCCGGAGCCCCGCGTGCCCAGCAGGCGCATGTAATGGCGGTCGCGCTCGGCGACCAGGCTCCAGCTCAGCGAAAGCGAGACGGCGGCGCCGTGCGGCATCCGCACGATGATGGCGACGGTATCCTCGACCTCCATGCCTTCGCCCGGATGCATGTGGGCGCTGACGCTCTGGGCCTGGGGGAAATCCAGGAACCACATGGCGAGGTCGAGGGTCTGGACGCCGAGATCCATCATGGCCCCGCCGCCGGCCGTTTGTTTCCGGTGCCGCCAGGTCGGGCGCACCAGGCGCTGCTTCTTGTTGAGCCAGGCACCGCGCACCAGGAACAGCGAACCCAGCTCGCCGCCGGTGGCGAAAGGCTTGAGCGCCTGGATGTCGGGACGGTAGCGATTGTTCATCGCGACCATCAGGGTCTTGCCGGTGCGTTCGGCGACTGCCAGCACCTGCTCGACGTCATCCGCCTTGATGGACAGCGGCTTTTCGACCAGCACGTGCTTACCGGCTTCGAGCGCGGCGATCGCCTGCGTGTGATGGAGGTAGTTGGGCGTGCAAATGACGATCGCGTCGAGGTCCGGATCGGTGAAGACCTCTTCATCGGTCCGGTAGACGCGCGGATTGCCGAACCGTCCCGCAATCGCGGATGCCTTGCTGCGGTCGACATCGCACACGCCGGCCAGCTCGACACCTTCCAGGCTGTGCAGGACGGGCAGGTGCACCACCTGCGCAATCGCGCCCAGACCCAGCAACCCGACACGAAGGTTTTCGGCCATGAGCGCCTAGTTCGGCTGCGCGGCAGTCGCGCGCGGCGGCAACATCAACGCCGCCCCGAAGCGCACGCCGGGGTAACGGATGTCGGTCACGAGCGTGTAACGCGCTTCGCCATACACGCGCAAGCGCGGTGCGATCTGGTACTCCAGGCCGCCCATGATGGCGATGCCCGCGGCGGTCGAGTCCAGCAGGTCCTCGACGAACGTATTTTCGATGAACTCGCCGTGGCCGTTCAACGCGTGCAGCGCGGCACCCACCCCGACATAGGTCAGTACCTTGATGGGGGTGGTCCACATCATGTGCGCATCGATCCCGATCGACAGATCGCTCCACGTGATTTCGCCCAGGTCCTCGGCCGTTATCGTGGCACCCTGCTGCTGGAGTGACGGCAGACGGTTGATCTGGTCGGCCAGCCGGTCCAGTTCGGTTTCGCGCATGTCGGAATTCCAGTACGACAAATGCGGCGCGATGCGCACGCCGGGGCCGAGGAAACCGAGATCCAGTCGAATCGTGTAGGTCGGCGTCGCGGACACCTTGCTCGGCCAGATGAAGCCATAGTCGAAGCCTATGCCGCGGAACGAAAGGTTCTCGTAATCGTAATCCGCAAGCGTTTGCGCACCCGCAGTGGCGGGCGCGCAAACCAACAGCATCGCAATAATGAGTTTTGGATAGCGCATTCAGTAAAGCCGGTTGATTTCGACACCAGTATAATAAGCCGTCAGGATGTCGCGGTAGTTCTGCCCGGCGCGTGCGCGACCGATCGCTCCCCATTGACACATGCCGATGCCGTGGCCCCAACCGCCACCACTCACTTCGAGGCGCGTCACCTCGTCTCCCTGGTCCGACTTCGTGGCACGCAGATCGAAGAGCAGCGAGCTGTTCAGGCTGCCGCTCACGCGCGGTCGCAGGATCCAGCGAATGGAGTCCGCTGCAATGCGATGGGTAACGCCATCGGTGATGATATCTACCGCCTCGGCCCTTCCGGACGGCGTCGTCCCCGTGATGCGCAGATCTTCCACGTGGCTGACCACGAGCTGCGGGTTGTTGGCGCGCGTGGCCAGTGTTTGCTGCAGCACATGTCGCAGCGAATCCCCCGTCCAGGTGACGTTCCAGCGGTACCGGTTGGATGCCTGGCAATACGCCGTCTGGCCGTCCGGCATCATGTCCGAACGCGACTGCAAATACGGCCGGCCGTTGCGCCACGGCCAGACTTCCTCGACCGCGGCCGTCCGCCCGCCACACGTCGACGAGTAGTAGGCGATGATCGGCTCGCCCTGGTACGTGATGATCTCGCCGCGCGTCTCCCGCACCGCCCGCGTGACCAGCGTATCCTCACCGCTGGCGCCGCCATACACCTGGTCGGCGACGGTCGCGTAAAAGTCGAACCCGAGGGCGTTGCGGCTTCCCATCCCGCCGATCGCGTAGGTCCGGGCGGCGACCGCCTGCGCCTTGACCGCATCCACCGCGTCCGGACGGCTGCCGATCTCGAATGGGACCACGCCGATCAGGTAGCGTTCCATGTCCAGCACGTTGATCAGCGTGACGCGGTCGTTGCCGGCGCGCCGGAGCAGCATCTCGCCGCGATAATGACGGTCGCCGACCCGCACGAATCCATTGGCGGCAGGCTGCAGCCGCGCGGGGGTCGCACTGGTATTGAACGTCCGGCCGCTGGGCGACGTCGCTACGATGGTGTTACCCGCGGCCGTGAAGGTCCACCTTTCGTTAGCCGGGATTTCGGCTACGACGCGGTTGTCCTGGCCGAGCAGCTGCGCGGACGTCGTCGTCGAAAGCACGACCGCCGCGGTATCGACCTTGATGCCGACGCGTACCATCGGTTCGGCGCGCGCCGGGGTGGTCGGCGTGGTCCCGGTGGGCTCGCCCACCCGACACGCCGCACTGAAAACGGTCAGCAGCCAGAAATATCGCAGCCTCACTTCCTCGCCTCCTTCATAGCTTGTTGCACCACGTCGATGGTCTGATCGATCGTTGCATCATCATGCGCGGCCGACAGGAAACTCGCCTCGAACGGCGACGCGGGAAAAAACACGCCGCGCCGCAGACACGCCCAGAAGAAGCGATTGAAGAATTCACCGTCGGAGGTTTTCGCCTGCTCGAAGCTGCGCACGGGTCCTTCGGCAAAATGGAAGCCCCACATGCCGCCCAGCACATCGCCCCAAACCGGCACACCCAGCTCACTGCCCCGAGCCATCATGGCTGCCAACAGGCGGTGGCCGCGCGCTTCGATCGCCGCGTACGGATCGGCTTGCTGCAGTGCCCGCAGCTGCGCAATGCCGGCGGCCATGGCGAGGGGGTTCCCGGAAAGCGTGCCGGCCTGGTAGATCGGACCGGTCGGCGCGACCTGCGACATCAGGTCTCGACGTCCGCCGAACGCGCCGACCGGCAAGCCGGCGCCGATCACCTTGCCGAGCGTCGTCAGGTCCGGCTTGATGCCGAAGCGCTGCTGCGCCCCGCCCGGCGCTACGCGGAAGCCCGTCATGACTTCATCAAAGATGAGCAGCGCACCGTATGCTTCGGTGATCTGTCGGAGCTGCTGCAGAAAACCATCAGCGGGTGGAATAAATCCGCCATTGCCCACCACCGGCTCGACGATGACGGCGGCCACGCGCTCGCCCTGCTGCTCGAACACCGCCTGGATCGCGGGTATGTCGTTGTACGGCACGGTGAGTGTCAGCTGCGCCAGCTCGGCCGGCACGCCGGGCGAATCGGGCAATCCCAGGGTCGCCACGCCACTGCCGGCATTCACGAGGAAGGAATCCCCATGCCCGTGGTAGCAGCCGGTGAACTTCAGGATGAGATCGCGTTTGGTGGTGCCGCGCGCCACGCGAATCGCGGCCATCGTCGCTTCCGTTCCGCTGTTCACGAAACGCAGCATCTCGATGGAGGGCACCCGCTGGATGACCAGCTCGGCAAGCTCGATTTCCGAGGGGCTGGGCGCGCCGTAGCTGGTGCCTCGCACCACCGCATCCTGCACGGCCTGCACGATGACCGGGTGGGCATGGCCGAGCATGAGCGGGCCCCAGCTCATCACGTAATCGATGTAGGTATTGCCATCTACGTCGGTCAGACGCGCACCCTGCGCCTCGGCTACAAAAAACGGTTCGCCGCCGACCTTGCGGAAGGCACGAACCGGAGAATTGACGCCGCCTGGCAGAATTTGCTGTGCACGCCGAAAGATGGCCGAGCTCTTTTCCTGATTCATAGTCAATGCTTGATGATCCCGACGAGATCCTGCTCGACGGCTTCCGTAATGCGCACGGTCACGAACTCACCCGGCTGCGCATCAGCGGGCGCGTCCATCGTAACCACCCCATCCACTTCCAATGCCTGCCCACGCGTGCGGCCGATCGCGATTTCGTCGACTTTGTCGATCAGCACGACCTGGTCGCTGCCTACGCGCGCTTCGTTCCGCTCCAGCGAGATGCCGCGCTGCACGTCCAGCAACCGCTCCAGCCGCTCCCGCTTGCTGTCTTCGTCCACCTGCCCCGGCATATCCGCCGCGCGCGTGCCTTCCTCGACAGAGTACGGGAACGCGCCGATGTAATCGAAGCGGATTTCCTCCAGCAGCTCACACATCTGCTCGAAATCCTCATCCGTCTCGCCCGGAAACCCGACGATCAGGGTAGTGCGCAACGAAAGATCCGGGATCGCGTCGCGCAACCACTGCACGCGCTCGCGAATCGTTTGCTGCCGTTCGGGGCGGCGCATCAGCTGCAACATGCGATCCGAACCGTGCTGGATCGGCATATCCAGATACGGCACCAGCCTCGGCTCGCCTGCCATCAGCTCCACCAGCTCACGCTGAATGCCGGAAGGATACATGTAGAAGAGGCGCAGCCATGGGATTCCGGTTTCGGCAAGCAGGCTTTTTAGAAGATCCGTGAGCAACCCGGTACGGCCGTTTGCGTGCGCGTCCGCGAACACGTACGCGTCTTTTTCGCTGTGGCCACGTGTCCGTGTCCGGGTTTGTCCACCTGAACGTTCTTTATTTCCGAAGTGACCTGCGAAGTTTCCATCAGCGGCCGCTTCGAACCCGCGCAAGAGGTCCCGCCCATACCAGGTGGTATCCTGCGACACGATGTTCAACTCGACTACCCCGCGCGCCTCCAGTTCCTGCGCCTCACGCACCAGCACATCGATCGGCGCCGAACGATGCTTGCCGCGCATCAGCGGAATCGCGCAGAACGCGCAGGTGTGATCGCAGCCTTCACTGATCTTCAGGTATGAGGAGTGCGGCGTATCCGTGCTGAGCAGGCGCAGCGGCAAAGCCATGAGTGAGCCGCCCTGCGGCGTCTCCAGCATGCCCTTTTCCTGGAGCGTCGGCACCAGCTGCTCGGCCTCGGTCAATCCGAGGAACGCGTCGATCTCCGGGATCTCTGCGAGCAAATCCTGCTTGTAGCGCTGCACCAGGCAGCCCATGGCCACGACCGCCTTGATCCTGCCCTGCTGCTTGAGCTGCACCGCCTCCAGCAAGGCGTCGATCGATTCTTCCTTCGCGCGGTCAATGAAGCCACACGTATTGATGACCACGATCTCGGCATCCTCGATGTCGCCAGTGACCTGGGCGCCGCTGCCCGCCAGGCGCGCCATGATGCGCTCGCTGTCGACCGTGTTCTTGTCACAGCCGAGCGTCACGACACCGACCCGCGTGCCGCCTGCCACCTGCGGCACCGCCGGTGCCGCACCGATGACCGGTAATTCCAACCTTCGTTTGGTTTTCTTCATCACAAAAATCAGGGCGCCGAAGATTAGCTCCCCGGCGCCCGCTCGCCCAGCCCTCGATCCCGACTCAGCGGTCGATCACGGTCGCGCCCTCCGGTGGCGTGAAGCGGAAAATCTCGTCGCCCAGTACGGG
>CBJLQC010000130.1:0-6907 GCA_966424955.1 uncultured bacterium
CGTTGGCATTCGCGAGCGAAGAGTCTCCGCGCTTTCCGCGTTCTCCGTGGTGAAAATGCCGTCCTTCGCGTTCTTCGCGCCTTCGCGGTGAAAAAAAACTCAGTCCCAAAAGCCCTGGACGAACCACCGGTCGGTCTTCGCATCCCGGAACAGCCAGACCAGTGATCCATCCACACTCACCCCGCGGAAGTACTCGCGCGCGTACGCTTCCTCCCACTTGCCGCCGGAAATCCGATCGGGGCCGGCCACGGTGATGAGCTGCCGCCACTCACGATCGCGGTAACGTACGGGCACGCTGTGATCGCGACGCTGCATGGTTTCCACCAGTACCTCACGCGGCTCGGGGAGCAGCTGCAAGCGCAGCTCGGGGGGCGCGGCGGGCGTGGCCAGGTCGGTGAGCAGGCGCGCGGATAATTCGTCGGCCTGCCACTCCGTGCGTTTCTCGGCGCGCGCATGTCGTGAGCTGACCGGTTTGACCAGCACGGTGCCCTGCAGCTCGATCAGGCGCCCGACCGCGCTCTCCAGCGCCGATGCGGTCGCGAAGCCGACGTCGAACAGATCACCCTGCACGGCGGTGGCCGGCTCGGTAGCCTCGACCTCGATCAGCACGCCGGTCACCGCATCCGCGACGGTCAGCTTCTCGAGCAGCGTGCGCGTCAGGCGCAGCCACACGGCGCGACTCGCCGTGGGCCGGGCCGGGCGGATCGTGCGCTGCCAGGACGTATGATTGGCCAGCGTCAGCACCAGGCGGATGCGGCGCGCATGCTCACCGCGCGCGCGCAGCTGATCGCACACGGTCGAGAATAGCGCGTTGGCCACGAAGATCAGTCGCTCAGGATCGGTGACGACGTAGTCGATGAAATCGGTCGAAGCATGCAGGCGCTCCGATGGCGACGTCGTAAACAGGCGCCGCTCGTCCTCACCACGCGACCACTGCCAGAGCTGCACCGCGGGCGCGCCGAAACGAACTTCCACGGCTTCCCGCTCGAGCGCGCCCAGCTCGCCGCACGTGCGCACGCCCACACCATCCAGCAGCGTGAGCAGCCGCGCATCATCACAGATCAGCGCGAGAGGTTTGGCAGCGATGGCGGAATCGGCGTCGATGCGGTTGGGTGCCGCGCTCTTCGCGCGCAGCTCGGCCACCACCGGGACATCGGCGACACCGAGTCGCACATCGGTCACCCCGCATGCTGTTGCGCAGTCCAGCAGCTGCTGCGCGGTCCGCATGACCGGCAACCCTCGCATGTCGGCCCACACCGCATCATCCGCGAGGGTGAGGCGCGGCACGATGGCGAGCAGCTCGGCGGGCAGCGGCGACGCGGACAGGTCGGCAGGCCAGGCGGGCGTCCAGAGGCAGGCGATCGCGGGGGGTGCAGCGGGGGCCATGTCGGGAATATACCGAATATTTACCGAAGGGACAGATGGCCGAAAAGAAATGATAGGCGGTCCGGCCAAAACGGGAGGGTGGGGGCAGCCCCCTTTCGGTCACAAGGCCGCGGCGATACCGCGCGCCGCATTGCTGATGCTGTAGTCACTCACGATGGCCCGGCAGTGTGCGCGCGTCGCGGCATTGTCCATTAACGGCAGGATCCGCCGCAGCGCGGCGGCCAGCGCGTCGGTGTCGCCGCGCTCGAACACGGCGCCGGTGACGCCATCATCGATGAGGTCGGGCGCACAGCCCACCGCATCGGAGACGACGGCGGGCAGGCCGTGCGCGAGGGCTTCGTTCACGACCAGGCCCCAGGTCTCGTCGTAGAGACTGGGCAGCACCAGGCAATCGGCCGCGTGATAGAACGCGCTGAGCGCGCGCTGTCCGCGGAAGCCGACGAAGCGCACCGATACGGGCGGGTCGATGGAGGCGGCGATCTGCAGTCGTTCCTGCAGCTTGCCGGAGCCCAGATACACGACGACGGGGCGCGCGCCGGCACGCAGCGAGCGCGCGGCTTCGATCAGGCGCAGCGGGTCCTTGCGCGGCACCAGCTTGCCGGAGAACAGAATGACGAAGTCGTCGTTGCTGATGCCCAGCTCGGCGCGCTGAACGGCGCGCAGCTGCGCGCGGTCCGCATCGGTGGTGCGGAACGGCGTGGTGTCCACGCCATACGGCGAGAAGACCAGGTCATCCGGATGCACGCCCAGGCGCAGGTAGTGGGCGCGCGAGCGCTCGCCCACGTACAGCAGGGCGGCGCACTTGCCATACACATAGCGCAGCGCGTTGTCGCGGACGAAACGCCGGAGCGGCCCGCGTCGGCGCGCGTGATCCGTCGTTTCCCCGCGGAACAGCAGGGGTGCGCCGTGACGCTGGGCGGTGCGGAACGCATTGCGGTAGAAACGCGTGGAGTAGCCGGCCAGCAGGATGGCGCGGGGCGCGACTTCTTCCAGCGCCTCCTCGAGCCCGTGCACGGTGGTGTCCTCGGGTGTGCGCGCGCCGCCGTGCGCCACGCGCGCGAGGAACTGGTACTCGTAGCCGGAGAGCAGGTCGGTGTCCCAGGCGAAGCTGGTGCCGAACTCGGTGTCGACGTAACCGGCTACGCTGAAATCGGAAGCGTAGATCGCGCTCACCGAAATGCCGAGCCTGGTCTGCAGCTCGCGATAGACGGGCGCGTGGTACTGTACCGGATGGGTTTCGATGACGGCGATGTCGGTCACAGGAGCACTTTCAGTCGAGGCATTCAGCCGTTCTCCGGCTCCGCCTCGAGTCCTTCAATGCGATGGCGCCACTTCTCGTCTTCAGCTACATCATGCGGGCGGTAGAGGATGACGCGCACGCGTTCCAGCGGGACCAGGCCGCCGTCGATCATGCGGTCCAGCTCGCCGAGCACGGACTGCACCTTTTCTTCGGTATCGACGGCCTCCACGACCATCGGCAGATCGAGGGAGAGCCGCAACACCTTGTCGGTGTGGATGCGGCTGTGCGCGCCGTAGCCGGCCACGCCGCGCAGCACCGTAACGCCGGCCAGGTCATGCTCGCGGCAGAACAACAGCAACGCCTCGTAGAGCGGTTTGCCCTTGTACTTCCCCGCCTGGCAGCGATCAGCCTCACCGACGAAAATGCGCATGAGCGTGCGCTCGCCCCTGAAACGATGCGTCATCGCTACCCCCGGGTTACGGCCAGTGCCGCGACGCGGAAGCCGACGACCGCGGCCAGTACGCAGGCTATGGTGCTGGCCAGCATATACATGCTCGCGCGTGTCCACTCGCCTTCCTGCAGCATGCGTACGGATTCATAGCTGAACGTGGAAAACGTGGTGTAGCCGCCGCAAAAACCGATGCCGAGCAGCGCGCGCCATTGCGGCAGCGCCGCCGTTTGCTCGAGCAGGCCGTAGAGGAACGTGAGCAGCAGCGAGCCGCTCACGTTCACGAACAGTGTGCCGTACGGGAAAGTCGTGTCGGCGGCGTTCTGGACGAGTCCGCCGATGGCGTAACGCGCGACGCCGCCCGCACCGGCGCCCAGGAACACCAGCAGCGGGATCATACCAGCCGGGCCGTGGTAGCGGCCTGCCCGACATGTCGCGCGGTGTGCACGGCCATTTCGCCGAACAGCCCACGCACGCTCGAGGGCAGCTTCTGGCGGCCGACTTCGCGCGGCTCATCGAGCTCCTCATCACGCACCGTCCTCGCGTAGGCGAGGGCGGTGGCGATGCGCTCCTGCGCGAGGGTCAGCAGCGCAGCGCCATCCAGCTCCGGGCGATCTTCCTTTTCGGCTTTGAGCGCGGCGAGCTGCTGCTCGCTCAAGGCCCCGCCGCGCGCATAGGTGAGCATCCGATCGATGCTGCCCATGCTGTGCCGCACGTGATAGGCGACGGACGCAATGCCTTGCGGTCGCGCCCACAGCTGCGCCGCGGTCAGCGACGGGAGTATGCGTTCCAGCTCTTCGCGTGCAAACACGAGCGCGTGTGCCGTCGGCTGCAAACCGGCGACGATTCCATCGAGAGGCCCGCGCAGCCAGGGTTCCGGTTGACTCATGATTTCAGTTTCGCTGCAAATTTCTGGCGCAGCTTGGCCACTTTGGGCGAAATAACGACCTGGCAGTAACCCTGTTCGGGATTCCGGTCGTAGTACTCGCGATGATAGTCCTCGGCCGGATAGAAACGGGTGAGCGGCACCACCTCGGTGACGATCGGCTGCTCCCAGATCTGCTGGGCAGTCAGCTCGCGGATCATCGCCTCGGCATCCTGCTTCTGCGCATCATCGTGGTAGAAGATGGCGGAGCGGTATTGCGTGCCGACGTCCGCGCCCTGCCGGTTCAGCGTGGTCGGGTCGTGAATGGCGAAAAAGACCTCGAGCAGCTCGCGATACGAGATCTCCTGCGGATCGAACTCGACCTGCACGACCTCGGCGTGGCCGGTCGTGCCGGAGCACACCGCGCGATACGTCGGATTATCGAGATGGCCGCCGGCGTAACCCGATTCGACGCGCTGCACGCCGCGCAGCCGCAGGAACACCGCTTCCAGGCACCAGAAGCAGCCGCCGGCCAATGTTGTGGTGGCCATTACCACTCCGCCTTGAGTGCCGCTTCCAGCACCCGGCCATCGAGCCGCTCGGTCGGCAGGATGTCGAGCACGCGCGCCAGCGTGGGCGCCATGTCCACGGTGCGTACGAACTGGGTGTAACGCCCCGCCTTGAACTGCGGCCCGTAGAAGATGATGGGCACGTGCGCATCGCGGTCGCGCGGCGAGCCGTGTGTCGCGCTCCGCGTGGAGCCGAAGATGTGCTTGTCTTTCAGGGTGACGACGACCGGCACCGGCACATCGGGCGGCAGCGCGTGCAGCCAGCGGCGCGTGATCGGATCGTTGATGGTGTCCGCTTTGGCGAGGTCACGCACGAAATCGACGCGCTCGACGCCGGGCACCAGGCGCGCGCGCGCGGCGAACAGCCGCGCGATGGTATCACTGAGCGCCTGGTTCTGCATGAGCGGCCGGCTGAAGAAGATCAGGCCACCCTCCTGTGTAACCGATTTCGCATCCAGGCCGCGCTTCTGCAGCTCGGCACGCACATCAGTGAGGACGGGCACCAGACTCACCCGCAGGGCAGCCGCCCGCGCGGAATCGCCGGCGGCAAAAACCTCGGGGAAAGAGGTGACGCCGTGGTCCGCGGTCAGGGCAATCACGACCTTGTCCGCGGGAAAGCGTTGATACAGCGAATCGAGGAATGCGCCCAGCGCCGCGTCGAGGCGCAGCACCTGGTCGTGCAGCTCGCGCGAATCAGGGCCGTACGTGTGTCCGATCGCGTCGGTGGCCGACAGCGAGACGGACAGCAGGTCCAGGTGCCCGTTCTTGCCCAGCTTCATGGCATCGAGGCCGGCCAGCGCGAAGCGCAGGTTGACTTCATCCATCCACGGATAGTTGTAAATCTCCGCGACTGCCTTGGCCGTGTCGCTCGAGATGGTGTGCGGGAAGACACTCGGCTGCCCGGCCGCCAGCGCCGCCGCGCCCGCGCGCTCCGCGTAGTCGCTGCTATCGCGCAGCGGCGTCCAGGCGCGCGCCGCGTACTGGTGCGGCAGCCGCAGCGCGTTGAAACGCTTCACCCAGTCGGGCAGCGTGTCCGCGTAGTAGTTGCTGGTCGTGAACGAGCCCGAGCTGCTGTACCAGAAGGCCGGCTGGTGGGCGCGGCCGATGGGCAGGATCGCGCCGCGGTCCTTCGCTGAAACCGACAGCGCGCGACTCAGCGGGTCCGCCACGCGCATCCAGTCGATCAGCACGGAGCCGCGGAACCGGAACGGTGACGCGCTCGGCTTCCCCTCGGTCGAAACAGCTTGGGGGTCGGGCACGCCCAGCGTGTTGCTGATGATGCCCGTGCTGCGCGGGAAACGGCCCGACAGCATAGTGGCATGCCCGATCGCAGTGACGGTCACCGCATGATCGTGGTAGGCATTGGTGAAATGCGCGCCGTCGCGCTTCAGACGCGCCAGCCCGCCCGTCAGCTGCGCCGCGTAGCGGTCGATGTAATCACCGCGCAGCTGATCGACGGCTATGAGGACGACGAGATCCGGCTGCTGCGCGGCCGCGTCGATGGTAAACCAGCTCGATAGCGAGATGATGATCGTTATCGCGAATGTACGTATCCAGCGTGCAATGCTCATCACTTTCCTCTGATCAATTGCCAAAGCCCCGACGCCTTGGTCCGGAAACCGCTTCCGCTCAACAGCTGCACCATGCCACGAACGCGGGCCGTGCCGAAGCGATGGCGGGGATAATACGCGAACTCGCGCATGCCCAGCCGGTCGACGGTGACGGCGCGCGGCCAGCTCATCTCGCGCAGCGCTTCATCGCCGTAAACGCGGCCGTAGCCGCTGTCCTTCTGCCCGCCGAACGGCAGTCCGGCCATGAAGCCGCCGATCAGCACATCGTTGATGGATACCATGCCGGCGCGCAGCCGCGCCGCCAGCCGTTCGGCGTCGGCGTGCCGGCCGAAGACGGCGGCACCGAGCGCAAAGGGTGAATCGTTGGCCAGGCGCAGCGCTTCTTCCCCATCGCGCACTTTCATAATGGGCAACACCGGGCCAAAAGTTTCCTCACGCATGACGCGCATGTCCTGCGTCACATCCGCCAGCACGGTCGGCGCGTAGAAGCGTCCGCCCGCGTGTTGCACGCGCTGGCCGCCGACCAGGGCGCGCGCGCCCTGGCGCAGCGCGTCGTCCACCTGCTGCTCGATCTTCTCGATCTGCGCTTCCACCGTGATCGCGCCGACATCGTCCTCGGGATCGCTGCCCACGCGCACCTGGCCGGCCTTGGCGACGACGCGCGCGAGGAAGTCGTCGTAGACGGCCTGTTCGACGTACAGGCGTTCGATGGACGTGCAGATCTGTCCGGTGTTCGAGAACGCGCCGGCCACTGCGGCATCCGCGGCGCGGTCCAAGTCGGCGCCCGCCAGCACGATCAGCGGATCCTTGCCACCCAGCTCGGGGGTG
>CBJLQC010000131.1:0-6903 GCA_966424955.1 uncultured bacterium
GGCCGGCGGCGGCGGGGGCGGCGGGTTCGGATCCTTGCCGATCACCTTCAGGTTGTTCTGTCGATTCAGGTCGATCAGCAACGCATCCGGATCGAGCAATGCTTCCGCCGGCCGGGTCGGCGTCTCGACCGTGACCGAGAAGCTGGTTTCCCGCGAGGTCAGATTAGTGACCACGTCGCCCACCTTGAGCCGCACCGGCATCCACGCCTGACCGGCGCGCGACACGTCCACCTTCGTACTCCAGGTGCCATTCGGCTGCTGGCGCGTCGTCGCGGCCGTGATCCCGTAGTCGAGCGTATGGTTGGTGTGCAGCCATTGCTGAAAGAACCAATCCAGATCGGTGCCGGCCGCCGCTTCCATGGCGGCCTTGAAATCTGCTTCATCCACGTGCTCGAGCTTGTTTTCCTCGTAATACCGCTTCATGCCGGCGCTGAACGCCTGATCTCCGATCAGGCTGCGCAGCATGCGGAAAACCAGGGCCGGCTTGGTATAGGTCATGATCCCGTAGCTGGCCATATCCTTGAAGTCGGCGGAGCGTGTCTGGATGGGCTTCGCACCCGCCGCGGTGTCCGCGCGCGCGGCTCCCTGCGTCTGCGCAGCGTAGTTCAGTCGCTCACCGATCGTTTCCCCATAGAGATTGCCGACGAAGGAAGCCATCCCCTCATCGAGCCAGCCTTCTTTCCACTCGTTGTTGGCGAGCATGCCGTGCGCCCACTGGTGCGCAATCTCATGGAGGATCAGCCACTCGCCCGCATCGGAGTCCATGATCATCATCGGGAACTCGGTGCCGCCCCCGCCTTCCACCCGATGCACGTTGCTGATCTGCGGCCACACGTAGGGACCGAATACCGACTCGAGGAACTGGATCGCCTTGATGGTCCGCGGCACCGCCACGCCGGCCCAGCCCGTGTCGGAGCGCAGGAAGAGCGCGTGCACGGCGGTATTACCGACCATACCACCTTCATAGACGTAATCGGGATTGGTGACCCAGGCGAAATGATGCACCTTTTCGGCGCGCCACAGGATCCGCTTGTGGGCCGGCGCGAGCGTGCGGCTCAGCAGACCGAGCGCTTCCACCGGTCCGCGCTCGTATGCGTCGCGCCGATACACTGGGGGGCGGCTCTTGTCCACATTGACGGCTTCCCAGCCGGGATCGCCGCTGACCGGCACGCCGGTCGCGCCCACCACGTGCGCCTTGGGCACTTCGACCGTGACGCTGTAATTGGCAAACTCACCGTAGAACTCACCCTGCGGCAGCAGCGGCTGTACCTGCCAGCCGCCTCGATCGTAGACAGCCACGCGCGGATACCATTGCGCAAAGTTGTAGTGGCTGCCCTCCCGCCCCTGGCGCCGCGGCACCGTTGAAAGGCGGGCATTCCAGTCGATCAGGAGTGAGACCGACATACCGGGTGCGAGCCGCGTCGGCAGCGGCACCGCCATAACCGTTGAATCAGGGGCGCCCGGGAAGACCGGGTGCACGACGCGTCCCCCGACCCGCACCGAGCGAATTCGCTCGTAGGCGTGGTCCTGCGGACCGAGGTCCTGAAAGCGGCGATTGTTGAATTGCAGCTCGCGACGCGCCCAGGCACTGTTGGGCCGGAACGCGTTCAGGTGCAGATGGAACCAGATCGTGTCGATCGGCTGCGGCGCGTTGTTGGTGTAGCGTATGCGCTCGCGCGCGCGCAGGACGTGCGACGAGTCGTTGAGCACCGCCTCGATCGTGTAATCGACACCCTGGTGGAACTCCGGGACTTGCTGCGCTGCCATAGCCACAGCCAGAATGAGCCAGCTTGTCATGTCTACTCCTTAAATGACCCGGCGAGCAACCTAGTCGCCCGCGGCTGCGTGTCAAAGCACGGCACGGCTGGTGCACAATGCCGCTCGGGGACGCCTGAACAACAGAATGTATATGCCGCAAAAGACCATACTTGTCGTCGAGGACGATCGCGATCATCTCACGATCGCCGCCGCATTGCTGCGTTATTACGGCTACGAGGTGCTGGAGGCCATGAACGCGATCGAGGGCATCCAGCTCGCTATCGAGCGTCAGCCGCACCTGATCCTCATGGATCTGCAACTTCCGGAGATGAACGGGATCGAAGCGCTCAAGGTCCTGCGCTCGGACGCCCGCACGCAGAACATCCCCGCGATGCCGTACACCAGCTTCTATGATTTGTACCGCGAGCAGCTCCACAACCTGGGGTTCACGGGGCATATCCCGAAGACCTTCACGCCGGGCTCGTTGCAGCGGGCGGTGGCGGAACTCATTGGCGACCCCACCTCCTAAGTGCCCGACTCGCTGAAAAGCGCCCGCGAAGCACTGCGCGCCTGGTTCCTGGGGCCGCGCGCCGAAAATGGCGAGCTGCTCGAGCGGCTGGTCACGGAAGCGTTGCGCGACCACATCTTCTGGCGGCGCAACTACCATCCCGAGGACGGCTTCACGATCCGCGAGCTGGACAAGCGCACACCGGGCTACGAGGAGGCGGTCGCGACGCTCACCCAGGAGCTGATGGGATTACTTGCCGAGCTCAAGCGCGGCGTGCCGTTCTTCACCGGGCGGTACAAGGGGCACATGAGCTTCGAGCAGACCATCGCGGCGCAGATCGGCTACTTCGCGGCCATGCTGTACAACCCCAACAACGTTTCCATCGAAGCATCGCCGGTGACGACTCGCCTCGAGCTGCAGGTCGCCGAGCAGCTCGCGGCCATGATCGGTTACGACGGCCGCCGCGCGTGGGGGCACCTTACTTCCGGCGGCACAATCGCGAATTTCGAGGCGCTCTGGGTCGCGCGCAACATCATCTATCTGCCGATTGCGATGGCCGGTGCGGCGGACGCGCTCGACGTCGACCTGCCGCTCACGTTGTCCAGTGGTGAGCAGCTGCCCATCAGCGCGGCTTCGCTCTGGCAGCTGCTCAACATCCGGAACGACGATGCGCTCCAGCTTTATCATGAATTATGGCAAGCCGCGCCGCGTGCCGACGTGCAGCGCGCCTTGCACGGCCACTCCCTCCAGACGCTCGGCTACCAGGACTATCAGCGTCGCCTGAGCGCGCGCTACGGTGATGCTCTCGGTGCCGCGGTCGTCATCGTGCCGGCCACCGCGCACTACTCGTGGGAGAAGATCGCCCGGGCCCTCGGCATCGGCTCGAACCAGGTCGTCTATGTGCCTGTCGATGAGCGCTTCCGCATGGATCCCGATGCGCTCTGGCGCACGGTCAGCGAGCTGGCTGGACAGCATACACCCATCCTGGCGTGCATCAGCGTGTGCGGCACGACGGAAGAAAGCGCCGTGGACCGGCTCGACCAGATCGTGGAGGTGCGCGCGCGCGCCGAGCACGAACTCGGTGTCACCTTTCACCTGCACTCGGATGCCTGCTACGGCGGCTACGCCGCTTCCCTGCTCACGGGCTTTGATGGCGCGCGGCGCAGCGCATCACGTATCCGCCGCGACATCGAGGCCGACTTCCCATCCGATTCATGGGTGGCCGCGATGGAAGCCCTCGCGCAGGCGGACTCGGTTACCATCGACCCACACAAGCTCGGTTACACGCCGTATCCCGCGGGTGCGATCCTGTTTCGCGATCGGCGCGCGCGCGAGCTGGTCGCCACCGACCCACCTTATCTGTTGCCCTCGCAAGGGATGGCATCGGCGGAAGACCTCTTTCTGGGACGCTTCATCCTGGAAGGCTCGAAGCCGGGCGCCGCAGCGGCTGCCGTCTGGCTGAGTCACAAGGTGCTGCCCCTCGACGAACGCGGCTACGGCTACCTGATTTCGCGGACCATGCTGGGCGCGCGCAAGCTGCACTGCACGCTGCGCGAAACCGACTTTGCGCCTTTCCGCGTGATCTTGCTGCCCGAGCCCGACATCAACATCGTTTGTTATCTGCTGCATCATCCGACGCTGACCACGCTCGGCCAGGTGAACGCGTTCAACGAGCAGATCTATGCGCTGATGAGCCTGCAGACCCCGGGCGCCTCCCCGGCCTACATCATTACGCGGACGCGCTTTCAGACGCCGATGTACGATGGTGCGGTGGATCCGATCCTGGATGAGCTGGGCGTATGCACGTCCGCGGAATGGCGTGCGCATGCGGGGGAAGGCCTGGTGATCCTGCGCTCGACCGTGATGGACCCATTCGCCATCACGGGTGCGCCCGCGCCCGACCATATTGCGGGCTTCGTGACTGAGCTGCGTCGCGTGTGCGACGCGGCTCTGGCATCACGTTAGTTTTTCTTCCTCACCACGCGTTGCAGCGTGCGCACGGGCGGCTCGTCAGCCCAGGCCCAGGTGCATGTCCCGTTCGTGCGCCGTGAACTGGGCAGCCGCCGCGCGGTCGGGAGTCATGAGCGAGACCAGCGCGCCCGCCAGGAAGGAAAGCGGCATGGTGATCAGGGCGGGGTTCTTGAGGGGGAACCACGCGCTCTCGTTTTTCAGGATATCGACCTGGATGGTGGGCGACAGGTAAATCAGGAGCAGCGTGCCGAACGTCCCCAGCATCATGCTGGTCACCGCGCCGGCTGTCGTGTAGCGTCGCCAGAAAATGGTGAGCAGCAGCGCCGGGAAGTTTCCGCTTGCCGCGATGGCGAAGGCCAGCGAGACCATGAATGCGACGTTCTGGCCTTTGAATGTAATCCCGAGCACGATCGCCATTACGGCCAGGATGACGGTCGCAATTCTGGCCACAATGAATTGTTCGTGCTCGGGCGCATGACCGTCGCGCGCGACATTCACCCATAAGTCATGCGACAGCGCGGCCGCCCCGGAAAGGGTCAGTCCCGCCACGACCGCGAGGATGGTGGCAAACGCGACGGCGGCAATGAAGCCCAGCAGCGGAGTTCCGCCCAGGGCTTCGGCCAACAGGGGTGCCGCCATGTTGCCGCCGCGATCGAACGAGGTGATGACGTCGGGTCCCACGTAAACCATTGCGCCGAAGCCGAGCACGAATGTGAGCAGATAGAAGAAGCCGATGAGCCCGGTCGCGTAGAACACGGACGTACGGGCAGCACGCGCGTCCCGCACGGTGTAAAAGCGCATCAGGATATGCGGCAGCCCGGCCGTGCCGAACATGAGCGCCATCCCGAGCGATACCGCGTCCAGTGGAGTGGAGATGAGCTTGCCGGGGGCCAGCACGCCGCTGCCGAAGCGCTCGGCCGCCGCTGCGAACAGGCGTGCCGGGTTCATGCCGAAATCGATCAGCACCAGCACGGCCAGCAGGAACGCGCCGCCGAGCAGCAGCACAGCCTTGACGATCTGCACCCAGGTGGTCGCGATCATGCCGCCGAAGAGCACGTACGCGAGCATGGCCGCGCCGACCAGCACGATCGCGCCTTCATAGGGCAGCCCGAACATCAGGCTGATCAGGCCCCCCGCCCCGACCATCTGCGCGATCAGATAGAGCAGCACGGTGGCCAGCGTGCCGATTGCGGCGGCAATGCGGATCGGCTTCTGCCGCATCCGCGTGGCCAGTACATCCGCAAAGGTGTACTTGCCGACATTGCGCAGCGGCTCGGCGATCAGGAAAAGCACGACCGGCCAGCCCACCAGCCAGCCTGTCGAATAGATCAATCCGTCGAAGCCGGTGGTGGCGACGAGCCCCGCGATTCCCAGGAAGGACGCGGCGCTCATGTAGTCGCCGGCCAGGGCAAAGCCGTTTTGTCCCGCGCTGATCGTGCGGCCGGCCGCATAGAAGTGCTCGGTCGTCCGGGTGCGCCGTGAGGCCCAGAACGTGATGCCGAGCGTCACGCCGATGAAGACCAGGAAGAAGGCGATGGCGACGACGTTCGGCTCGCCCAGCGACGTCGTATTCATCGTTCCCTGCGCAGCCGCTCGAGCTCGGGGTCGTAATGCCGGTTGGCCCAGCGCACATACACCCAGGTCAGCACCCAGGACAGCACGATCACCAGTGCGCCCAGCACGATGCCCAGGCTCAAACCAGGGGTGAGGAGGCGCGCCAGGAGTGGCTTGTTGAAGGCGACGAGGGAAACGAACCCGAAATAAAGCAGCACCATGGCTGCCGTGAGGATGACGGCAATGCGAAAGCGCGCGGCCGCCAGGCGGGCCACGCGCCGTTCATGATCGTTCATGCCATTACGATAATGCCCGGCGCGTGCCCGTCAAACGGCTCCGTCTGGCTCTGCCCTTAGCAGCAGGTACCCGAACCGCAGCAGCCGCCTTCCTCGCAACCGAGGCAACACAGGACGCTCATGGGATCCTCCATGGGATGAGGTTGATTACGCATACAGACGCTAACGTCCGGACCATGGTACGGAGTCAAGGGGCATGAGCTTGAGGATCGGGAAACTGGCCGAAGCCGCCGGTGTCGGCGTGGAAACGGTTCGCTTTTACCAACGCCGTGGCCTGCTGGAGCTCCCCGAGCCGCGGCGGTCGGGCTATCGGGAGTACGGCGCTGATGACGTCGCCAGGATCGGGTTCATCAAATCGGCGCAGCAGCTCGGCTTCACGCTGAGCGAGATCGGCGAGCTGTTGCAGCTGGAACAGGACAGCCGCGCGCAGTGCGGCGACATCCAGCAGCGCGCGTCCAGCAAGGTTCGCCTGCTCGATGAAAAGATCGCCGCGCTGCAGCGTATGCGCACCGAGCTGGCGCGGCTGGAAGCGTGCTGTCCGGCGGATCAGTCGCTATTGCATTGCGATCTGGCCCGGTGCCTGACTGGAGCGTGCGCCGCCTAAACCATTGGCGAGGTGCAATGCTGCGTCCTCTCCGTGAAACCCTGGCGTCCTTGCATGTTTGCGGGATAGAGGAACCACCCAACTGCACGACCCGACCTTTCCTCTATCCCGCAATTCTGTCCGCTAATCGGAATCTATGACTTCAGGCGAATGGCGAGCACTCTGGCCGTCTTCTCACCACCCACTCCTATCACGGCGTCCGCTATTTTCTC
>CBJLQC010000132.1:0-6902 GCA_966424955.1 uncultured bacterium
GATAGCGGTGCCGCTCACCGAGGAAGTTCTTCATGCCGGCGAGATCGTTGCCGGCGGTCAGCAAGCCCAGCTCACCGCCGTGCGCGCGCTCCTGCGCCAGGCCGATGTTGGCCATCAGGCCGTTGCAGAGGCATTTGCGGCCGTTCGTCTCCTCCGGGTCGCCGCCCTTGGTCAACCAGTCACGCACCGGCTCGGCCGGGCAGCGGTAGCCGATTCGGCCGTCCGCTCGCCGGTAGGCGGTGCGCAAGTATCCGAGATCGCAGACGCGCTCGCGCCGGGCGTACTCGGCGGGGGCGGCGTTGGTGCCAGCGAGCTTCACGATCTTGAACGGAAAGCCGGTGGGTGACGCGCGCAGGTCGGTGGTGATTTCGACGTCGCCGCTACGAACCCGCTCGAGCGTGGCCTGCTTCAGGTCGGGGTCGATCCCGCTCTCCTCGGCAAAGGCGAAGAGGGTGCCGACCTGTATGCCGGCGGCACCTTCGGCACGGGCCTGCTGGAGCGCTTGCGGCGAGCCGGTGCCACCCGCCAGCCAGAACGGCTTGCCGAGCTTGCGCATTTCGCCCAGATCGACGACGTCGCGCTCGCCGTAAATCGGCTCGCCGCGCGCGTCGATCTCCAGCTGCCCACGCGGCGGCGCGTTATGGCCACCGGCGATCGGTGCTTCCACGACGAAGCCATCGACCGCGCCGTTCGATTTGCGCGCGAGCATCGCGGCCAGCGAGTGAGCCGCGACAATGGGCAGGAAGCGTGGACGCTTCAATTGCGGGGCGGCCGCCCCGAAATGCGCGCGTGGATCGAAACTCAGCTCTTCCGCGCGGCCGCGCTCGGTTTCCGCCACGTCGAAGCGCAACGTCGCGCGCACGCCCGCCGCAAAGGCATCGAGGGCGCCCGGAATGTCCTTGGGAATGCCCGCGCCCATGAGCACATAGTCCACCCCGGCCAGCATGGCACCGTACAGGGTGGCCAGGTTGGGCAGCTGAACCTTGGTCAGCAGGTTGATGCCAATCGGGCCGCCACTCTGTCTGGCGAGGTGCACTTCCACGAAGCTGGCCAGCATGGCGATCTGCTCGCGTGCAGTGCTGACCGTCTGCTTCCACAGCGGGAGCAGCTTGTACGGCGCACCAGCCGGGCGGCCGTTGGGCAGAAAGAACTTCTTGATCGCCTCGGCGCTTACTTCAGGAAGCGGAAAGCAGGCCGCGGCGCGACGCATGTCGCCGCCGACATCGCCATCCTGCAGACGGCGAACGAAAACCGAGTCGATGCAGGTCCCGGAGACGACGCCCAGCTGCCCGCGCTGCGCGACTGCCCGCGCGAGCATCCAGTTCGAAACCCCAATACCCATCCCACCCTGGATAATCAGGGGTAGCGCGTTTTCCATGCTGTCTTTCGCTCAGAGGAATTCTTCAAACTAGGGCGGCGCGGTGGCGTAGACTGTGGGGAAAACCACCACACCAGCTTCGTTTATCCCGATTGTTTGTGCTGCGCCGGCCTTTCGTCCGGCGTTGCGCACGGCCAGCTGAATTGAAAGTTGGAGCCGCGCGCCTCGACGCTGCTGACGGTGAGATCGCCGCCCAGCATCCGCGCCATGCGCCGGCTGATGGCGAGGCCGACCCCGAGTCCGCTGGCGTGTTGTTCGGCGCCTTCCACGCGGAAGAATTCCTCGAAGATCCGCTCGCGATCGGCCTCCGGTATGCCGATGCCGGAGTCGCGCACCTGGATGGTGATCCAGTCGCGCGGCGGGTCAGCGCGCTGCTCGAGGGCGGCTACTACCGACACGGTGCCGCCCGCGGGCGTGTATTTGATGGCGTTCGACACGAGGTTCTCGACGACGCGCCGCACGCGGCCGGCATCGGTCGTCACCGGCAGCGCCGCCGGAATATGCGACTCCAGGAGCAACCCTTTCTTGTCCGCGAACTCGGCCGCGTCCTCGATGATTTCGTGCAGCAGGACGGCCAGATCGACCTCTTGCAGCCTGATCGACAGCCGGTCCGTTTCCGTGCGGCTCAGCTCGATGACGCTCTCCAACAAATCGAGCGAGGAGCGCACGGACCGCTGGATGCGGCGCAACACATCACGTTGCTGTGCATTCAGGTCGCCCTTCATGCCGGACTGCAGCACATACACGTAGCCGTCCACACTGCCGAGCGGATTGCGAATGTCGTGCGTCAGCCCGCGCATCAGGCCGGCTCGTGATTCCATCAGCCGCTCCACTTCCTGGCGGCGGCGCTCCGCGGCCGCCGCAAACATGCGGCTGCGATGGTCGAGCCAGAGCAATACACCTCCCGCGAAGAGGGCGGTGATGCAGAGCACGAGCGTAAAGCGCCAGTCGAGGCGTTCGGCCGCGTCGATCTCGCGGCGCCGCTGAATTTCGACGTCGGTGATCGCGCTGGCGAGTGAAGTCGCCGCGTTCAACGTTTGGCGGTAAAGCGTCTGTTCGGCATCGACGCGGCGATGCGCGGCCGCCGGAGTTTCGTCGGCCCGCGGCGCGTCGGTCGGGCGCACCGTGGTATTCCACTTCTCGAGCAGGGCGACCAGCGTATCGAGACGCTGGCCGACACCGGAATGGAAGCGCGGTACCAGCGGCGTCAGAGCGCGCAGCGCCGTTTGCTCCTGCGCCAGCGCCGTGTAGTAGGCGGCGAGGTATTCGCGATTGCCGGTGCGCGCGAGCGCGTGCCAGGCCGCCATCTGGCGCGCGATCCCGGTTTCGGCTTCCATCGCGGCCGTGGACGCGGGCACCAGCACCTCATTGATTTCGCGCTGCAACCGGCGGTTGCGCGCCTGTATGAAGCTCGTGATCGTCGCCAGCGAGATGATGGATAGAAAGAGCAGGAGCACAGGCAGCAGCGAGGGCGAGCGTCGCACCGCGGGCTCAGTCGCGAAGGCCGCGCCGTCCACCCCGGAGAAAGGCGGGTGGCTCCCCGCGACCGTAGGCCCGCTGTTGGGCGTCTTCCCGGCCGTCGGCATATTGCCGGTCAAAGCGTCTGCTCCCTTACTGGCTAAGAAATTCGCGAACGATGTTGAACAGCCCGGTAAAGATCAGTGACGTGGAGCCGGTCGTGATGGCACCACCAAAGGAACGGTCGGGTCGCCACAGTGCTTCCGCGAATGCCGCCGCATAAGGTGCTGAGATGCGGGCGGCGGAAACGTGTGTTCCGCCCGCGCGGTCGTGATCGGTGAACGCTTCCGCGAAAGCATGGGCCGTGCGTTCGGGTATGCCCTGACACGTACAAGGGTAATACCACGTCGAGCGGTCCTGCAGTGCGGCGACGCCGTGAAATATCGATTCCTCCAGGACGAAACGCGCGGCGTTGGAGAGCGCGCGGTCGCTGAAATCCCAGCTCTCGGGATTATCGGCGATCTGATCGATCAGCGTCGATCCCAGGACGCCGCCCCAGGAATACGGATCGATCAGCGCGCCGCCGTAGGTCCGCAACCGCGCGGGCGCATCGAAGCGTGCGTCCGCCTGCTGGGCGCTGAGCGGCGGCGCGATGAACGCGATAAGGACCAGCAGCAGACTTGCAGACCGCATCAGCTCAGCGCCGCGTCGCATTACGCTCGGCATGGAAAGCGCGACACTCGATGGCTTCGAGCGTGCGGGCCTTCTCGGTTTGAATGACGAAGTCGCCCCACGTGCCGCGCGCCGCGGGCATGAAAACGTCGACGTCGTCGACCGGCCGCAGCGACACGACCATGGCACGCGTACCCGGCAGGTATGCTTGCAGCTGCTCCGGTGTGCCGGTTCCGCGCTCCACATGGAAGCCGCCGACCATGTGCAAGACCAATGCATCGGGCTGCCGTTCGAGGTAGCGCGCGATGGAATGCGCCATGGTCGCGTCCCACAGAACCTGGCTGTCGAGCTGGTTGGTCATGTTCTGGTGCGAGCCGGGCGGTGCTTTCGCGTCTTCCGCGGGCACGCCGCACTTCATGCCCTCCTGCTTCATCACTTCGGAAATCGTGGCGATCCATTTATCACGGTAGGCCGGCGACGCTTTGCCGTAAGGCAGCGGTGCCAGGTATTCGCGATCCTGCGCGGTCAGCGTATCGAGAGCGGTGCGTCCGGTGCGGGTCACCAGGGTCACGAAGCGACGCGGCGCGTTCGCGGCGATGACCGGAGCACCCGCGCGTTTCGCGAATTCGATCAACGGGCGGTAGTCCGACGGGTAACGCGGCCAGGGACGCGACGTAGCGCGGAATGCCGAGTCGGAAATCTGTCCCGCGAGGTACGCGTCGAGCGCAGGTTGCACGTCGCGCTCGAAGAACTCGAGCGACAGGACGACCGGCCGTGCCGTTTTGCGGTAGGTTGCGACGGCGCGCTCGAACAGCTCGCGCTCGATCAGGTGACCGGTCGGATCGTCGTGTGTCTCGCCGACGAACACGACCTGCTGCGCACCCATGGCGCGGACCACATCATCGAGTGTGGCCGGCGCACCGTCTCCCGTGAAGACGCGGTATTTGCCGGCCCGGTAGGCCGGGTCGAGGCCGGCGCCGCCGGGCGCCGGGTTTTGCGCGCAGGCGGGCAGCAGCCAGCTGGCCAGCAGCGCCGCGCGCACGAGTGTGGTCGTTTTCATCGGGTCATGATACTGCTCCTGTCAGGCGGCGGTAAGATGCGCGGCTCATGCCGGCGGTTGGTTGCTCAGCATGCGTCCGAATGGTTAGCCTTCCGTCACGGCGCGGCGATGCGGTCGTGACGTTTCGCCAATCACCCGAAATCCGAGGAGTACGCATGCCTACGATCAGCCGCCCCCTGGCCGGCGATGTGCTGCATTTCCGGCTGGCCGACGAAATCGCGGCAACGCGCGACGATGAGATTCTGCAGCGCAGCGGGCGGACCGCGCGCACCCTCATCAAGGATGCGTCGCTGCGCGTCTCTTTGCATGTGGTGGCACCGGGCGGGACCATTAGCGAGCACCATGCGGATGGTCCGATCACCGTTCAGGTGTTGAGCGGCGCCCTGACGTTCCACGCGGCGGGGCGGGATGTGCAGATGCGGGAAGGCGATCTGCTCGCCCTCGACACCGGAATCGTCCATGCCATCGATTCCCGCGAAGGCGCCGTCTTCCTGCTGACGGTGTCGCTGGCCGGCAAGTGATATCAGGGCTGCTGCAAGCGATCCCGCAGCTCCGGTCCGGGCAGCCAACGGCCGCGCATCAGCACTCCCGAAATTCTGCCGACCGCCGCGATGTCCTCGAGCGGGTTCGCGTCGAGCAGCACGAGATCGGAATATTTGCCGACCTGAATGGTGCCTGCGCGGTCGCTCTCGCCGAGATATTCAAAGGGTGCCGTGGTGGCGGTGCGCAACGCGGCAAAAGGTGTCAGTCCGACGCCGACCAGCTCGCGCAGCTCGCGGTGCAGGGCGAAACCGGGCACGAGGCCGGGCAACGGCGTGTCCGAGCCGGCCAACAGTCTGCCCCCTTTTTCATAGATCGCCCTGGTTAGCGGCCGCTGGAACTGCACGAATGCGCGGCGCAGCAACTCGCGGGCATCGGTGGGAATCGGCTGGTAGAGCTTCTCCGCGATAAAAGTCCAGACTCCCTGCTCGAGCGGGTGACGGAAATAGGCTGCCTCCGGCCGCGCGAGTAAGGCCGCCGAGCTGTCGAAAACTTCCAGGATGCTCTCCGTCGTTACCAGCGTGGGAATCAGCCATGTCCCGCGACGGGCCAGCAGGTCGGCGTAATAAGCGACGCGCTCCGCGCTGAAATTCCCCTGCGCGTGCTTGGCCACTTCTTCCGAATGGGCAATGAGGCCCTGTCCCGCGTCCAGGACGTACTCAACGGAAAGGGCGTAGGGCACGTGCCCGATCACGCCGATGTCGAGCTGATGGGCGGTCTCGACGATCGCGTCATAGGACGCCTTGTCGAGGAACGAATACGCCTTGATCCGGTCATATCCTTCGGCCTTGGCCCGGCGCACCGCGGCACGGGCTTCGTCGGGTGACCGTACCCACGTGCTGATCGGCGGCGGCCACGCCTTGTCGGGACCGTCTACCATGGGCGCGAGGATCATCCGCGGGCCGAGCAGCTCACCGCTTTCGATCCGCTTGCGTACCGCGATGTCCTCCGCCGTTCCCGAAAGCGCCAGCACGGTCGTAACGCCGTTGGCGATGTAGGGGAGCAGGAAGCGCTCGTACGGCATGTCCCTGGCCGGCAGACGGGCCTCGGCCGGCAGCATCATGTTCCAGGTCTCGCCCAGCAGGTGCACGTGCATGTCGCACAGGGCCGGCAAGAGGTACCGGCCGGTTGCATCGACGCGCAGCGCGCCAGCCGGCACGCTCACGTTCCCGCTGGCACCGACTTCCACGATGCGGCCATCGGCCACCAGCACCGTGTGATCGCGCAGCACATGGTTCGCATCCATCGGGATCACGTTCGCGTGCGTGAACGCGATCACGCGCGTGGACGTGGGCGGGGTGGGCAGTGCGGGGACCGAGGCGCAGGAGGCACTGGCAAGAACGAGCAGCAGGAGAGGGTGACGGAGATTCATGGTGACGCGCCTTCGCGGCCAGAGTAATGAGGGTTGCCTATTGAGCTAAGCAGGGCGTGGCGTGTGCGCCAGCCTCCGATTGTCTCCACCCCGCCTCCACGGAATCCCAACACCGTCTCCAAGCATGCAGCCGCGGCCGGAGCCATCGTGATCACGTGCTAGAAACCCTTTACCACGGAGATCTTATGGCTCGGCTACTCCCCGACCCCACGTTTTATCCTTCCCCCGCCATGGCGGGCGAGGCTCCCGCCGAGCAGCTGGCGTACGTCGCGCTGCTCGCCGGAGGCGACAACGGCAAAAAGGACGCACTCGGTGTCGTGGACACCGATCCCGCGTCGCGTACCTACGGCAGGCTGATCGGCAAGGTGGACTTCCCGAACGGCGGCAATGAGCTGCACCACTTCGGCTGGAACGCCTGCAGC
>CBJLQC010000133.1:0-6893 GCA_966424955.1 uncultured bacterium
GGTTCTGGATCTGCACGCCGCCAATCTCGCGGGCCGCCGCGGCCAGCATCGGCAGCCGCTGGAGGACGTCGCGGGAATGCTGCAGGTCGGTATAGGTCGTGGCGGCTCCAATATCGAGGGTACCGTGGCGCACGCGCACGCCCTGCAGCTCGTTCAGGAGCGACAAGTCGATGTACCGCTGCGTAGTGCGCGTGCCGAAGTGCAGCTCCACGTAAACGTCGGTACAGCCGGCCAGCGGCACGCACTCCTCGTCCGCCATCATCCTGAGTGCGTCGCTCAGTTTGCGTGGGCGCAACAGCTCGAGCGCTGAAAGGCCGATCATTGTGCGTCCTGGATCGCGCGGTAGATGGCTTCGTAGCCGGTGCACCGGCAGATGTTGCCGGCCAGCGCGTGCTTGATCTGCTCCAGCGTCGCACCACGCGGCAGGTTGAGGGCGGCCATGATCATGCCCGGCGTGCAGATGCCGCATTGCGCGGCGCCCTGCTCGACGAATGCCTGCTGCAGCGGGTGCTCGCCGTTCAGCCCTTCTATGGTCGTGATCTCGAGCCCTTCGGCCTGGACCAGCGGCACGAGACAGGAAACCACTGCCTCACCATCCAGCAGTACGGTGCACGCGCCGCACTCGCCCTCGCCGCAGCCTTCCTTCGTGCCGGTCAGCCCGCAATCGTCGCGCAGAACATCGAGCAGCCGCTTCATGGGATGCGCCACGACTTCGCGTTCCTTCCCGTTCACACGCAGCCGCAGCTTCCAGGTGTCAGCCATGGGACACCAGGTGTTCGGGAAGCACGGGCAGGGCCGCGACGTCGAAGCCGGCATAGCGCACTGCGTTGACCAGCGCGGGCGCCGGACCATCGATCGGCAATTCACCCACTCCCTTGGCGCCGAACGGGCCGTGCTCGTAGGGGCGTTCCATGATGTGGACGTCCATGGGCGGCGTATCGAGCGTGGTCGGCACGATGTAGTTGGTGAGCGAGGGATTGGCCATGGCGCCATCCTGCATGACCACGTGTTCGAGCAGCGCGTAGCCGATCCCCTGCGCGGTGCCGCCCTCGATCTGCCCCGCCAGCAGCACCGGATGTATCGCTCTGCCGATCTCCTGCACGACGGTCATATGGGTCGGCCGCACCTCGTAGGTGGTCATGTCGATCTCGATCTCGGCCACATCGCACGCGTAGGCGAAGGCACCGTAGGCATCACCGCGATAGTGCTCGTCATCCCACACCAGCCCCGGCGGCGGCGCGTATTCGTGCGTTACCAGCAACGGTCCGTGCGTCTGGTAGAACTGCTGCGGCGTCAGTCCGCCGAGCTTTTCCTTCAGCTCGAGCGCGCAACGATGCAGGATCCCGCCGACGATCATGCAGGTGCGCGATGCGACCGTCGGGCCGCTGTCCGGCACAGTGCTCGTATCCGGCAGCGCAGTGTAGACATCGTCGAAGGGAATCTCGAGGGTGTCCGCCACGATCTGCGCGTGCACCGTGCGAGTACCCTGGCCGATTTCGGTGCTGCCCACCAGGACACGCACGCCGTGCTCGGTGACCTCCAGCGCGGCGCGCGACGCCAGCTTTACCTCACCGCCACCCGTGAACCCGGCACCATGGTAGTAGAGCGCGAGGCCAATGCCTTTGCGGGCGCGGCCCTCCTGCGCGCGGAGCGACTGCCATTTGCTCAGGAAGTCGGAGCGCCGCACGGCCTCCTCCAATACCTCGAGCGCGCTGCAATCCTGCTTCAGCACGCTGCCCGTCGCGGTCGTATCGCCCGGGCGCAGGGCGTTGCGGCGCCGCACCGCCACCGGATCCATGTCCAGTGCCTGCGCAATGCGGTCCATGTGCACTTCCACCGCGAACAGCGTTTGCGGCGCGCCAAATCCGCGGAACGCTCCGTTGGGTGGTGTATTGGTCATGAAGGCGCGGCCGTGCACGCGCACGTTGTCGCAACGGTACGGCCCGCTGGCATGAATGCAGCCCCGCGACAGCACGACCGGCGTGAGCGTCACGTAGGCGCCGCCATCGACCAGGATCTCCACTTCCTGTGCGGTCAGCGTGCCGTCGCGCTTGACACCCGTTTTGTGCCTGATAATGAAAGGATGCCGCTTGGTAGTCGCCAGCATGTCCTCGGTGCGATCGTAAATCAGCTTCACCGGGCGCTGCGCCTTGCGCGCGAGGAGTGCGGCATGACCCGCGATCATGCTGGGATATTCTTCCTTGCCGCCGAAGCCGCCACCGGTTTCCGTCTGGATGATGCGCACTTTGCTGGCGGGCAGATCGAGCAGGCGCATGAGCGCGCGCTGCACGTAGTAGGGACACTGCATCGATCCGTAAATGACGATGCCGCCATCCTCGGGCACCGCGATGACGCCGTTCGTTTCGATGTAGAGCTGTTCCTGGTGGCCGGTGCGGTACTCGCCCTCCACGATCAGGTCCGCCTCGGCAAAACCCTGGGCGACGTCGCCCTTCTCGATCAGCAGCTCATCCTGCAGCTCCGTCGCGTCGGCCAGGGACAGCACGGCCGGCCCGGGCTCGCAGGCGAACTTGACATCGACACTGGACAGGATCTCCGGATCTTCGTGGGCCAGCAGCAGAACAGGCTCGGCCGCGTGTCTCGACTCGTGTTCGACCAGGCATGGTTGGTCCAGCTCGATCAACTCGATGACGTTCTGTCCCGGGATGTCGCGATGATCCACTACGATGAGGCCGGGTGTCTCGGCCACGCGCACATCGACGACATAACAGCGCGCCAGCTGGCTGCGCACGGTGCGGCCGTACAGCATGTCAGGGAATTGCAGATCATCGACGTAGCGCGCACGCCCGGCGACTTTGTCGGGGCCATCCTTGCGCGGGACGTTCGTGCCGATGGAAGCCATGCGGGACTATGGGGGCGGCGGCACGCAGTGGCAAGACGGAAGCGCTGGCGCAAAAGCAGAACGGGTCGCGCCGATTGGCACGACCCGTTCTGGTCATCATACGCCGAGCCACCGCTTACTTCTTGCGCGGTCGCCTCACGCGCTCCACCTCGGTGCTGTTCAGCGAGCGTATCATGCGCGCCACTTCGCTGCGCAGCAATGCCACGTCGGCTTCCAGCACGCGGCCCGAGGCGACCATCGCATCCAGCTCGTTGAGGAACGCCTGCAACACGCTTGCCGCCGTGGCCACGTTGCCCTGCGCGAGCTGTGCGTCTGCGGCGTCGAGCTTGGCCCGCAGCGAGTTGGCGCTGCCGCTGTCCAGCTTGCCGTCGCCCACCAGCTGCTCGAGTAACCGGATCGCGTTGCCCAGCGCGTCCGCCACGGTGAGGACGCTCACCTGCTGCGTCCGCACGCCCGCCGCATCATCATCGTTCACGGTCACCGTCACCGTGAAGGTGCCCGCGCTCAGATATGTGTGCAGGAGCGTGAAGCTGTTGCCGTTCAGGACCAGCGCGGCCGTGCCGGAACCGTCACCGTAATCCACGCTCGCGCTCCAGCTGTCGGCGCCCGGATCGGTAAAGCTGCCCGTGAAGCTGTAGATCTCGCCCGGCAGCAGTATGGCCGACCCCAGCGCCGCGATCGATGGCGCGACATTGGCCACCATTGCCGTCGTAAACACGGTGTCCGCCAAACCAAGCTGATCGGTGACGATCAGGCGGACGTTGTAGGTCCCATCCTGCGCGTAGGTGTGCATCGCGCTCGCACTGCCGGCGGTCGCGCCGTCACCAAAGCTCCACGCGTAGGTCAGCGCGTGCCCGTCCGGATCCGAGGAGGCGCTCGCACTGAAAGACAGCGGCGCGCCTTCATAGCCCGTGTACGGACCATCCGCAACCGCGACCGGCGGGCGGTTGCCGCTTTCCACGACCACCTCGATGGCATCGGGCAGCAGCGCCAGCAAATCGTAGCCGCTCAGCGCCTCCACCGCGTCCACCGTGGTGCGGTAGTTCTCCCACGGCTGGCTGCGAATGCCCGCGTCGTTGGGCATGATCGCCGCGAAGACCTGGACGTCATCATAGCTGTCGACGTCGCCCAGCCCCTGATCGCGCGGCATGACGATCGCCACCTTCCACATGTGCTCCGGGATGGTGATCCGGCCTTCATCCTTCAGCGTGCCCTTGCTGCCGCTCGCGCCCGCTATCACGTACACCTCGTAGCTGCCCGACTGCGCGAACGAACCCAGCTCGTTCTCCAGGTCCGCCCACGGACCCTGGTTGTTGTCCGCGGCCTGCGGCACGATGTTCGAGAAATAGAACGACACCGCGTTGTCGAGACTGCCCGCCTCGCGATCGAAGGAACGGACCAGGTGGCCGCGATCGATGGCGTAGCCGTGGAAGGTGCTGGCACCCGTGTAGTTGGCCGTTGTATAGCCGGCAAAGGGCAGCGTCGGATCGTACGTGAAACAGTCGCAGCGATCCTCGTTGCCGAAATGCGTCGCGTCCAGGTTGTAGGCCGCCCAGTTCGGGATGCCGCGATTGCCGTTGAAGGAAATCACGTACTGCGGGCGCGTGACGATGAAATCGTCGCTGGCGTCCGCGTCGGTCGGTGTGCCGAACTCCACGTGGTTGCCGTATTGCGCGGTCGCGCCCGGCGTGGCCACCCGCGTCGGCAGTGACCACGTCGCCGTGGTCCCATCGCCGGCCGTGGCACGCAGGATCGCGGTACCGGCGCCCAGCGCGCGGAACACGCCATCCTGGTCGATGCTGGCCACCGCCGCATCGTCCGACGTCCACGTGAACGTTGTCACGACCGGCTGGCCGGTCGTCGGATCGATCAGCGATGCAAACAGCTGGTCTTCGAAGCCGACCGGCAGCGCCGGGTCGGACGGCACCCGTCCGCTGAATGAAATGATGTTCGCGCGATTGATCGGGCCGCCGCTGTTGCAGCCGCCGATGCTGCCGGCCTGCGGGCCGTGCCAGCTCCCGTCATCGGCGCGCTGCAGCGTTTGGCCGAGCGGCGCACCGTTCTGGGCCACACCGATGTCCTGCGACGTCATGCCGGCCGCGGGACCGTCGGCCGCGGTAAAGCTGCCTTCGTAGGAAAGGAATTCCACGACCGCGCCGCTCGCATCGACCAGGGCCATGCCGTCCGGCGCGCCGTTCTGTATGCCGTTCGATGGATATTCGAAGTACGCGATCCCACGGCTCGTCAGGTTGGTGCAGCTGGCGGCAATCGCGCCGCTCAGCACACGCGTATCGTAGGCCGCGCCGTCGTTGCCGTTGTACAGCACGATCTTCCAGTTCGACAGATCCGTATCGGCCGGCCCTTCGATTTCGATCGCCTCGCCGACATCGGTGCCCGCGTTGTCGTAGTGCAGCTCGCTGAACCGAACGGGCGGCAGCGTCACGGGCGGCGCGGCATCGACGGTGAGCGTAGCCGTGCCCACCGCGCCGTTGGGCGCGGTCGCGATAATGTCCGCCGTACCGGCCATTACAGCAGTGGCCAGACCGGTGGGAGTGACCGTCGCCACCGCGGGCGCGCTGCTCGACCACGTGAAAGCAACGCCCGGCATGAGCGCGCCGTTCTCGTCGCGTGCCTGCGCAATGAACTGCTGCGTGGCGCCCGCGTCGAGCGAGGCCGATGCCGGAATCACCGTGACCGACGCCACATCAGGAGGCGGCGGCGGTGCCCCGTTGTCGTTGCAGGCGCCGAAGGTGTTGGTGCCGTTCGTCGCGATCCAGGAGTTGGTGTAGCTCACGCGTTGCAACGAGCTGCCGATCGCCTCGGTGCCCACCTGCGCCACGCCGATATCCGTCGAAAGCAGGCCGGCCGCCGGGCCGTCCGCCGCTGTGAACGTGCCCTCGTACGACAGGAATTCGATGACCGCGTTGTTGTTGTCGACCAGCGCAATACCATCCGGCGCGCCGTTCTGGATGCCGGTACTGGGGCCATTGAGGACCACGACCTTGCGCGTGCCGCACACGGTGCCGCCCAGGAATGGCAGCATGATCGACGCGTATTGCGCGCCGCCCGTGCCGTTGTAGAACACGAGCTTCCAGCCGAACAGGTCCTGGCTGGCGGGCGCGGAAACTTCGACGCGCTCACCGGTGTCGGTGCCCGTGTTGTCGTAATGCAGCTCGCTGATGCGCACGCCATCCGAATCGGTGTTTACGATCAGCTGCGGTGCGCCATTGAATTTTTCAGCTGTGGGATTTAGTGCACCGCGGTCGGAGCAGGCGGTGATGAGTGCGAGCGCGAGCAGCGCGGCACTTCGTTTTCTGAAGCACATCGATGTTGGCTTCTCTGGTCTTTCACCTCATTCCGGAGGTGGCGGCACCGTGATAGGGGCTCACGGGAAATCCAGTATAGCCGCGCCGCAACACGTCGCGGAACGCATTCGTAAGCCGAGGTCCGGAAGGCGTTTGAGCGGGGTGAGCGAGTGGTATGTGGAAAGTGCGAGCGCGCAGCGCGAACTTTTTTGGCGCACTTGCAACAAAGTTCATTCACGAGCGGGACCCAAACCTGCGCCGCGCGGGTATTACAGTTTTCTTCACTTAAGGAGCTGCACATGGCACGTCACACCATCAACAACAAACATGGCCAGCCCACCGAGTATTTCTGGACCGACAAGCACGCGACGGATCCCGAGCGCGCGATCGTATTCCGCCAGACGCAGACGGGCATCAAGAAGATGACGGGCGTTCATTATGACGCGAAGCACGGCAAGCTCATCAAGCAGAAGGGCTGAGTGCAGAGGGCGCCGGCCCGCGGGCGCCGGCGAACCCGCGCCCCGCTTAAAAGATGAGGGGCGAGCTGATCTCGCCAGAAAAAGAAAACGGGGCGGCCTGGTCGGCCGCCCCGTTTCGCATCCATCTCAGCGCACGTTGATCACCAGGTCGATGCCGGGCGGCATCTGCGCGGCAATCTCGGGCGGCTCGCTGAACTTGAGCAGCAGCTTGCCCGGCTTCGTCGGCGTGAACGCAAAATCCGCGATCTG
>CBJLQC010000134.1:0-6822 GCA_966424955.1 uncultured bacterium
GCGGCACGGCGAGATGTCGATCCTGCTGATCACGCACTATCAGCGTCTGCTCAATTACATCCAGCCTGACCATGTGCACGTGATGGTGGGCGGACGGATCGTGCGCTCAGGCGGACCCGAGCTTGCAGAACAGTTGGAAGCCGAGGGTTACGCGGAGTTCCAGGAACAGGGAGTAGTAGCCTAGGAGGCCAAGATGCCAGAAAACGAAACCATAGCCGGCCTCGGCCTGGACGAATACAAGTACGGTTTCCGCACCGAGCATGAGCCGGTGTTTCAGGCGCAGCGCGGCCTGAGCGAGGAAGTGGTGCGCCAGATTTCGGCGCACAAGGGCGAGCCCCAGTGGATGCTCGATTTCCGGCTCGACGCTCTGAAGACGTACTACTCGAAGCCGATGCCGACGTGGGGCGGTGATCTTTCGACGCTGGAATCCACGCTCGACGACATCTACTACTACCTGAAGCCGCAGGAGCGGATGGAGCGCTCCTGGGATGATGTGCCGCAGGAGATCAAGGACACGTTCGAGAAGCTGGGCATTCCCGAGGCCGAGCGGAAAGTCCTGGCCGGCGTAGGTGCGCAGTACGAGTCGGAGATGGTCTACCATTCGCTCAAGAAGGAGTGGGAGGACAAGGGCATCATCTTCGAGTCGATCGAGGATGGGCTGCGCAAGTATCCCGAGATCTTCCGTGAGCATTTCTCGACGGTCGTGCCGCCCTCCGACAACAAGTTCGCCGCGCTGAATTCGGCGGTCTGGTCGGGCGGCTCCTTCGTCTACATCCCGAAGGGCGTCAAGGTCGAGATCCCGTTGCAGGCGTATTTCCGCGTGAACGCGGAGCAGCTCGGCCAGTTCGAGCGCACGCTGATCATCGTGGATGAGGGCGCGCAGGCCATGTACATCGAGGGCTGCACCGCGCCGGTCTATACCACCGATTCTTTCCATTCGGGCGTGATCGAGATCATCGTCAAGCCGAACGCGCGCTTCCGTTATGTGACCATCCAGAACTGGTCGCACAACATGTACAACCTGGTCACGCAGCGCGCGATGGTGCACGAGCATGGCACCATGGAATGGCTGGACGGCAATCTCGGCTCGAAGCTGACCATGAAGTATCCGTCGTGCTACCTGGTGGGCGAGGGCGCGCATGGCGAGATCCTGTCGATTGCCTATGCCGGCAACGGTCAGCACCAGGATACGGGCGGCAAGGTGATTCACGCCGCGCCGCACACGACGTCGCAGATCATCTCCAAGTCCATCTCCCGCGGCACGGGGCGCGCCTCGTACCGCGGGCTGTGCAAGATCTACGAGGGTTCGCGCGATGCCCGCTCGAACGTGGAGTGTGACGCGCTGCTGCTGAATCCGACGTCGCGCACGGACACGTTTCCGTACATCGAGATCGAGGAACAGACCGCCAACGTCGGTCACGAAGCCACCGTCTCGAAGATCGGCGAAGAGCAGCTCTTCTATCTGATGAGCCGCGGGCTCTCCGAGGAAGAAGCCGCCGCCATGATCGTGCGCGGATTCATTGAACCAATTGCGAAACAGTTGCCATTAGAATATGCGGTGGAGCTCAACCGGCTCATCGAGCTCGAAATGGAAGGCTCGGTTGGCTGATACGATGACCAGGACGCCCGAAGGCGTCACCGAGGCTTTCAACAGACCAGCCGTTGCGACACTCGCCGAGTCCGATGTTCAATGGCTCGGCGAGCGTCGCATGGCGGCCTGGAATGCCTACGAATCACTGCCGTTGCCGACGCGCCAGCTCGAGGAGTGGCGCTATACGGACGTCTCGCTCTTCAAGCTGGACAAGGTTCGCCTTGCCTCATCTGCGGAGCGTGTGGAACGGGAGATCCCGCCAGCGGCGCGTGCGCTGCTCGACCGCGGCGCGGTGGCCGGGCACGCGCTGGTAGTCGACGATCGCGTCGTCGAAGTTCAGCTCGACGAGGCGCTGCGCGCCAAGGGCGTGCTGCTCCTGGATATGCAGACCGCGGCGCGCGAGCACCGCGCGCTGGTCGAGCCGCATTTCCAGGAGGCCCTGGCCGCTGACTTCAACAAGTTCGCGGCGCTCAATGCCGCGCTCTGGAATGGGGGCGTGTTCGTCTACGTGCCGCGCGGTGTGCGCATCGACGAGCCGATCCGCGTCGCGCGCTACATTAGCGAAGGTGGTCTGGCCGTATTCCCGCGCACGCTCATCGTGGCCGACGATGGCAGTCACCTCGGGTATGTCGAAGAATTCGTTTCGCCGAACTTTACGGTCCCGACGCTTTCCTGCGGCGCGGTCGAAGTCATTGCCGGCAACAGCGCGGACGTGCAGTACGTGGCGCTGCAGGCCTGGGGTGAGGGCGTGCGCCACGTTGCGACGCAGCGCACGATTGCCGGCCGCGACGCCAACCTGGACACGCTGGTCGTGAACCTGGGCGCTTCGGTCGCGCGCGTGGACCTGGCCGCATCACTGGAAGGGCCGGGCGCGCGCAGTGACATGCTTGGCCTCTACTTCGCGCAGGGCTCGCAGCATTTCGATCACAACACGCGGCAGGACCACAAGGTACCGCACGCGACCAGCGATCTGTTGTACAAGGGCGCGCTCTACGACAAGACGCGCGCGATTTTCCGCGGCATCATAAAGGTTTTCCCGCAGGCGCAGCGCACGGACGCGTACCAGACGAATCGGAATCTGCTGCTGTCCGACCGGGCGGAAGCGACGTCGCTGCCCAACCTGGAGATCGAAGCCGACGACGTGCGCTGCTCGCACGCGGCCACAGTCGGTCACCTGGATCAGGAAGAGCTGTTCTACATCATGAGCCGCGGGGTGACCCGCCGCGAGGCGGAACGACTGGTCGTGTTCGGCTTCTTTGGCGAGGTGCTGGATCGGCTGCCCATGCCGGGAGTCGTGCGCGAACTGCGCGCCGCCATTGCCGCACGCATTGGTGGCTGATGGCCGTAGGCGAGTACGTCAAGGTGGCGACGCTCGAGGAGCTGCCCGCCGGCGGTATGCTCGGGGTGGAAATGCCGGATGGCCTCAAGGTCTGCCTGGTGCATACGCTGGACGATGAGTTCTATGCGATCGCCGATCGCTGCACGCATCGCGATTTTCCGATGTCGAATGGCTCGCTGCACGGCGGCGCGACCATCGAGTGTGCGTGGCATGGCGCGCGATTCGATTTGAAGACTGGACGAGCGATCCGGCTGCCCGCCATCAAGGCGATCCAGACGCTCGACGTGAAAGTGGATGGCAACGACATTCTCGTCGCAGAAAACGACTGACGCGCTTTACGACGTCGACGCGCTACGCGAGCAGTTCCCGCTCCTCGCCCAGGTAGCGAACGGCCATCCCCTGGCTTACCTGGACAACGCCGCCACCACGCAGAAGCCGCAGGCCGTGCTCGATGCGCTGCAGCGCTTCTACACGGAAGACAACGCCAACGTACATCGCGGCTTGTATGACCTGTCGCGCCGCGCGACCGAGCGCTACGAGGAAGCGCGCCGCATCGCCGCGCGCTTCATCAATGCGGCCGACCCGAGTGAAGTGATCTGGGTGCGCGGCACCACGGAAGCCATCAACCTGGTGGCCATGACCTACGGCTGGCAGAACGTGCGGGCCGGCGACGAGATCGTGCTCAGTGTCATCGAGCACCACTCGAACCTGGTGCCGTGGCAGCTGCTGGCGCAGCGGACCGGCGCGAAGCTGCGCTTCATTGACGTGGACGAGGAAGGACGGTTGCGTTACGACCAGCTGGACGAGCTGGTCAACGCGCGCACGAAGATCGTCGCGGTCGGCCATATCTCCAACGCGTTGGGCACCATCCACGATGTGAAGCGGATCGTCGATCGCGCGCATGCTGTGGGCGCCAAAGTCGTGATGGACGGCGCGCAGGGCGCGCCGCACCTGCAGATCGACGTGCAGGAGCTGGGCGTCGATTTCTACGCGATCTCCGGCCACAAGATGCTCGCGCCCATGGGCATTGGCCTGCTGTGGGGACGCCGCGAGCTGTTGGAAGCCATGCCGCCCTACCATGGTGGCGGTGAGATGATCGACCGCGTCGAGTTCGAGTACTCCACCTACGCGCAGCTGCCGCACAAGTTCGAAGCGGGCACGCCCAACGCCGGAGGCGCGGTGGCCATGGCGGCCGCGATGGAGTTCCTGGAGAACATTGGTCATGATGCGCTGGCGGAGCACGAGCACATGCTGGTGGCCTATGGTCTCGAGCGGCTCAGGGGCGTAGCCGGGCTGCGTTTGTTCGGGCCGCGCACGGAGGAAGGCCGCATCGCCGTGTTCTCGTTCGCGCTGGAAAACGCGCACCCGCACGACATTGCGACCGTCCTCGATGCGGAGGGCATTGCCGTGCGTGCCGGGCATCACTGCGCGCAGGTCCTGATGCGCCGGCTGGGCGTGCCGGCAACGACGCGCGCCAGCTGCTACCTCTACAACACCACGGAAGAGATCGACCGCCTGGTCGATGGCCTCGCCAAAGTGCGCGAGTATTTCGGCTGACGCCATGACCGAGATCGATCGTTCGACGCCGCCGCTGCAATCCCTCTTCCAGGAAGTCATCCTCGACCACTACAAGCGCCCGCGCAACCGGGGCGACTTGCCGGATGCAACCGCGGTCGTGCACATGAACAACCCCACCTGCGGCGATGAGGTAGTACTGCGCGTGAAGCTGGATGGCGACCGCATCGTCGATGCGAAGTTCGAGGGGTCGGGCTGCTCCATCTCGCAGGCGTCCATCTCGATGATGACGCAGCTGCTGAAGGGGAAGACCACGCACGAAGCGGTGGCTGCGATGCGTCGCTTCACCGAGATGATGCACGGTGATGCGGAGGCCGCGCGGGACAAGCAGCTCGGCGATCTCCGCTCACTGGCAGGTGTGTCCAAGTTCGCGGCGCGCGTGAAGTGTGCGTTGCTGGGATGGAACGCGTTGGAGGAGGCGCTGAAAGAAAAAGGGGTGGCAGACTCCGCGTAACTCTGCTCCCTCTGCGTTCTCTGCGTAATCAGAACTCGTCGAGCAGCCAGAAGCGCTCGCGAGTGGCAAAGACGCGGTCCAGCAACTCTACTTTCCCATGCACTTCGGCAGACCCGAGCGTGGCCGCCTGCGAAGGTGAAATCTCACCCGCGAAAATCTGTGAGAGGCTGGCCATGTCAGTGCGCAGCTCGAAATCCGCCGGACCACGCTCCCAGCGCCCCACTTCCGCCCGGCCGTTCCGAAAGACGACCCGGCATTCTCCGCGGTTGTCTTCAATTTCGCTGTCGTGCAGCGTGAGATGCAGTGCGCCGTCGGTCTCGGGATCGTAAGCCCTGCGGGCCAGTGCCTCCTGCACGTTGACGATGCGCAGCATGGGGCCGCGGATGATGCGCGCGACTGGATCCCACAGCTGACGCGCATGGCGCTCGCCGGGCGGACGCGGCTCGCTGAGGCGGAGCGCGAAGAGTTCCTCCGGTCGCGCGTCGTAGCGCACTTCACGCCAGAGATCGCGCTGCTCGGAGATCCAGCCGAGCAGGCCGCAATACGCGTCCTTCGATTCGGCCAGCAGCTCGTGCACGATGAGCGGACGATGCTCGCGCGTCACGGCTTTGCCGTAGGTGAGCACGGCGTAACCGGTGATGCCGTTGTGGTCGAAGACGATGGCATGCGTTGCATCGCCGGCCAGGTGATGCTTCCACGTGTAGGGCGAGCGCAGTATCGGGCCGTTGCCGCGGCGCGCGATGCGATCGTAGCAGGCGGCCATGCCCTCCTGCTCGTCGAGGCCGGCCAGTCGCACGTGCAATGAATGGTCGTCCAGCGAAAGCGATTCCGGGCGGAAGCGGTACGAGTGCAGCTCGCCCACCAGTCCCCAGCCGAGCGACTGGTAGAACGAAGGGCGGAAGGGATACAGGACGCTGACGAAGTCGCCGCGCTCGCGTGCTTGCATGAGCGCGTGCCGGCACATGGTGCGCGCGATGCCGCGCCGGCGCGCGTCGGGCGAAACGGCCACGGCCGCCAGTCCCATCATGGGCATGAGCGTGCCGTTCAGCGATTCCGCCATCTTGTAGGCGCGGAACGCGCCGACGATGCGCCCGCGCAACTCGGCCGCGAATGTGACCTCGATGCCGCCGTATGGTTTGCCGTCCTCGAGGGCGCGAATTCGTTCTTCGATCGTGCGTTCACCGGGGAACGCGTGACCCCAGAGCTGCGCGAGCAGGCGCTTGTCCTGGTCGGCCGCCGGGCGGATGCGGATGGCGTCATTCATGCGCGGGTATGCTTGCGAGGCCGCAGGCACCGTGTCAACGTGAGACTATGAGCAACAGCTGGGTGGGCCGCCGTGTCGCGATCGTCGAAGGGGTACGTACGCCCTTCGCCAAGTCGGGCACGGCCTTCAGGAACATGACGTCGGTCGAGATGGGCATTATCGCCGTGCGCGAGCTGATGGCACGCGCCGATATCCGTCCGGAAGAGATCGACGAGCTGGTTTACGGGACCGTCGTGCACTCGGTGCAGGCACCCAACATCGCCCGCGAGGTGGGGCTGGGCGCTGGGGTACCGCCCAACGTGCCGGCTTTCACGGTCGCGCGTGCCTGCGCGTCGGCCAACCAGGCCATCACATCGGCTGCCGAATCGATTGCGCGTGGATACGCGGACGCGGTGATTGCGGGCGGCGCGGAATCGCTCACCGACATCCCGATCCTCTATTCCAAACCGCTGCGCGACGCACTCGTGCTGGCCGCCAAGGCCAAGTCGCCGGGGCAGAAGCTGGCCGCGCTGGCGCGGGTGCGCCCCAAACACCTGGCGCCGGTCACCCCGGCAATCGCGGAGCCGTCCACCGGCGAGACCATGGGCCAGAGCGCGGAG
>CBJLQC010000135.1:0-6820 GCA_966424955.1 uncultured bacterium
CGATGCGCGGCTCGACGTCGCGAATTCGACGGTCAGTGGCCAGGAAACGATCGTATTGCACAACAACAGCCCCGAGTCGTTGTCCGGCATCGTGCTGCGCCTCGATCAGAACCTGTATGCGGCCAACGTGGTGCGCGCACGCACCGTCCCCGAGATCACGGGCGGCATGAAGATCACGCGCCTGACCGTGAACGGACAGTCGATTTCGCTGGCTGCACCGGAAGCACAGGCCCAAAACCAGCAGCCTACGGTGCCGACCGTCTTTGGACTCAACTCCACGGTGGCGCGCATCGCATTGCCGGCCGGCGCGGCCATTCGGCCGAAGACGACGGCCACGATGCAGATCGACTGGAGCTTCCGCGTGCCGCTGGCCGAGGGTGAGCGCGGGCTGCGCATGGGCCGGTGGGCCGACTCGCTCTTCCAGATCGCGCAGTGGTATCCGCGCGTGGCCGTCTATGATGACCTGCGGGGCTGGGATACCGAGCCGTACCTGGGCGCGTCCGAGTTCTACAACAACTATGGCAGCTTCAACGTGCGCATCGATGTGCCGGCCGGCTGGCTGGTCGGCGCGACGGGTGTGCTGCAAAACCCGAACGATGTCCTGACCCCTACCATGCGCGAACGACTGGCGCGCGTGCCGCAGACGGACAGCGTCGTGCCGATCGTGACGGAAAGCGAGCGCGCAACCGGCCGCAATGCCCGCCGCGGCCGCGCCGTCTGGCACTTCGCGGCCGACACCGTAAACGATTTTGCGTGGGCCGCCTCCGATCGTTACGTCTGGGACGCGGTGCGCGCGAACATTCCGACCCGCGGCGCGATCCCGGTTCACGTGTTGTATCCGCCCGCCAACCGGACGAACAACGGGAACTTTGCGCGCGTGCCGGCATCGGCCAAGCACGCGCTCGAATTCTACTCGAAGCTCTGGATGCCGTATGCCTGGCCGCAGCTGACAGTCACGGATGGTCCGGATCGCGGGATGGAATACCCGATGTTCATCATGTCGGCGCTGGGCGCGGCCGATCACGAAGCCGGGCATCAGTGGTGGCCGATGATGGTCTCGAACAACGAAACGTGGTACGGCTTCATGGATGAGGGGTTCAACATGTACATGAACGTCCTCTCGGGAGCCGATGCGCGTAATCAGCCGCCCAACCTGAACGGGCCGGGGCAGAGCTACGGCCGCGTGAGCGGTACCGAATACGAGGCGCCGCAGATGTACAACGCCAACTACGGTGGCCCGATGTACGGCTTCCAGGCGTACAACAAGGCGCCCATGATGCTCTCCATGCTGGGCGGCATCGTGGGCGACACCGCCGTGTGGCGCGCGCAAAGCGAATTCGCGCACACCTGGCGCTTCAAGCACCCCGCGCCGTGGGACTACATGTTCTCGATGAGCCGCTCGCTGAATCGCAACCTCGACTGGTTCTGGTACTACTGGCTGTTCACCACCGAGTCCTCCGACGGCCGCATCGCGAATGTGTCCGACCCTGCCAACGGCCGCATCACGGTGACCGTTCGGCAGGATGGTGAAATGCCCGCACCGGTCGTGCTGAAGGTCGAGTTTGCGGACCAGACGTCGCAGACCTACACGTTCCCGGTCGACGTGTGGTTTGCCGGCGATCGCGAATACCGCGCGGTCCTCGACATTGGCAGCCGCACGCCGGCCAAAATCACCTACGATCCCGACGGGCGCTTTCCGGACCGTGATGGGACGGACAACGTCTGGACGCGATCGAGCACGTGACGGTTCTGTACGACGTCGCGAATCACGTCGCGACGCTGACGCTCAACCGGCCGGAGAAGCGCAACGCTCTCGATGATGCGATGATCGCGGAGCTGAAGCAGCGCTTCGCCGAAGCGGACCGCGATGCCGCGGTGCGCGTCGTCGTGTTGAAAGGGGCAGGGAAGGACTTCTGTGCGGGCGGCGACCTCTCGCAACTCGAGAAGATCGCGGCCCAGGCTTCGCGCGAAGAGAACCGCGCCGACGCGATGAATCTGGGTGAGCTGTTCATCCAGATGCGGCGCGCGCGCAAGCCCTGCATCGCCGCGGTGCGCGGTCACGCGCTGGCCGGGGGCGCCGGGCTGGCCAACGCGTGTGCGCTGATCGTCGCTGAAGCGGGCGCGACTTTCGGCTATCCGGAGGTCAAGCTCGGCTTCGTGCCCGCGATGGTCATGGCGATGCTCGTGCGCACCATCGGTGAAAAGCGCGCGTTCGAGCTGGCCGCCCTGGGCAACAGCTTCTCCGCAGAGGATGCGCTGCGTCTGGGACTGGTCAGCCGCGTGGTGCCGGCCGCCACCTTCGATGCGGAGGTAAACGCGTTCGCCGGCGAACTGGCCGGGCGCTCCGCTTCCGCCGTGCAGCTCATTAGGCGGCTCATCCATGACATCGAAGGCAAGTCATTCGAGGAAGCGATCGCGCTGGGCGCCGAGGTAAATGTAGAGGCGCGCGGGACGCCCGATTGCCAGGCCGGCGTGCGCCGGTTCCTGGAGTCGCGGAAACGGCACTGATGGCGCGGCCCGAAGATACTACGCAGGCGCTGCGCGCGCTGCTGCTGGTCGCGGGTGCCAGTCTCGGTTTGGCCGGCATGGTAACCGAACGGTCGTGGCTGGTGTATCTCGGTATAGGCGTGCTGGCCGTGGGCGGGATCATCGCGATCGCGCGGCGCTGGCGAATCAGAAAAACGGAACGGAATGGATCAACACTGGAAGAATGAGCTGGCGAACACGGTCACGCACGGCGCGGGGGTGCTCGCCAGCATCACCGCGCTCACGTTGCTGGTCATCGCGGCTGCGCGCGGCGGCGATCCGTGGGAGGTCGTCGGCGTGTCCATATTCGGCGCCACGCTCATTCTGCTGTACCTGGCTTCCACGATGTATCACGCGGTGCGCGCGCCCGACATCAAGGCGCGCCTCAAGGTGCTCGACCACAGCGCGATCTATCTGCTGATCGCCGGCACCTACACGCCCTTCATGATCGGCGTGCTGCGCGGGGGATGGGGCTGGAGCATGTTCGGCGTCATCTGGGGACTGGCCGTGGCCGGCGTGGTATTCAAGCTGTTCCTGACCGGCCGATTCCCGCGCATCTCGACACTCATTTACGTGCTCATGGGCTGGCTCGTACTGGTCGCCGCGGTGCCCATGTTCCGGCTCATGGCGCCGGCGACGCTGGCCTGGCTGATTGCCGGCGGCGTCACCTATACCGCCGGGACGGTCTTCTATCACAACGACCGCATCCCGCAGGCGCATGCCATCTGGCATCTCTTCGTGCTGGGCGGGAGCGTATGTCATGCGCTGGCCGTCGCATCCAGCGTCCTGGGCGCATAATGCCGGTTGATGGCCGCGGAGAACGCGGGGACCGCCGAGTGTCGTTCAGCGTCACCTGCGCCCGAACCGCCGCCGTTTACATTCAAAATCCGAATTTGAATTAGAAAGGCGCGCCATCGGGCCGCCGACCGGGCCGGTTGAAGCTCCGCGTTCCCCGCGTTTTCCGCGGCCATATAACGTGGATTTGACAAACCCGGGCCCCGCCGCTAGACTCCAGATTGCAAGAGCCAGAGGAACGCAAGGACCCGGACGAGCTCCGCGGTCCTTTTTTGTTTCCTGGTCATGCCCGGATGACGGCGGATCCGTCATGGCAAGGTGATCGAACGGTACGGCAACATGAACACCGCACCCCGTTTCACCAACATCAATTTCAGGGAGTCGGTATGCGTACCGTAGGCACAGTGAAGTGGTTCAACGACGAGAAGGGCTTTGGCTTCATCACGCCGGAAGATGGCTCGAAGGATTGCTTCGTCCATCACAGCGCGATCCAGGGCAATGGCTTCAAGTCGCTGCAGGAGGGCCAGCGCGTCGAGTTCGATGCGGTGACCCGTGACAAGGGCCGCGCGGCGGAGAACGTCGTCAAGCTCTAACAGCTGCGATCACCTCACAAAGCAAAGAGCCAGTCCATGCGGACTGGCTCTTTTGCTTGCCTGGTCAGGCCGGCCGAACGAGCACATTCGAGGCCGCCGCGAAAAAGGGCGGCGCCTTCTCCGCCACCAATCGAAGCTCCAGCAGGCGGCTGCCATCACTGGTCTTGCCGAGCAGCTTCACCACTTCCGCCATACCACTGGTGCACAGCACCAGCTCTCCCACGGAGGGCAGTTTCTCCACCCCGGTCTGCCAATCGGGCTGGGCCTCGCGGTTCACGACGAGTTCATCGTTTTTCATACGCTTCGAGCTGTTACCAAACACCTGGTCCTCACTCCTTTGCGGGTGGCTGCTTCGCCAATGGGAAGGAAGGATCAATATAACTGTTTCACCCGATGTTTCACAGTCCTCGCCGGAATTCTCCTTGGCGCGCAACGCGGGTACACGATTCGCATCTGATCGACGCGACACCCCGGAGGGTTATGCGCAGGACAATGCTACGCATCGCGACGCTGCTGGCGCTCGCACTGCTGGTCAGCCTGGCCGTCATCCTGGTCAACCAGACCGCGCAGCTTGTGACCCTGGCCGACCGCGTCCATCCCCGGGCCGGAGACGTCGTCTTCTGGTCGCTGGTTGCGCTCTATGGCTTTTGCGTATTCGTCCCGCTCTTCATGCTGCTGCGTCTGCCCCGGCCGCTGCGGCCGCCCGCGCGCGAGGACAGCCCGGAATTCCAGCGGCATTTGGAGCGGCTGGGCAAGCGGCTGAGCCGCAACCCGATGCTGTCGGACCCGACCATTGAGACGCGCGCGGAAATCGAGGGCGCGCTGCTCACGCTGGACTCGATCGCGGACCGGCGTGCGAAGGCCGCGGCGTCGCAGGTATTCGTGACGACGGCGATCTCGCAGAACGGCAGCCTGGACGCGCTGCTGGTGCTGGCCGCGCAAAGCAAGCTGATCCTCGAGATTGCGCGCGTCTATTTCCAGCGCCCAACCGTGCGCGATCTCATCTTTCTCTACACGAACGTCGGCGCCACGGCCTTCATTGCCGGCGAGCTGGAAGACCTCGACCTCTCCGAGCAGGTCCAGCCCGTAATTACAAGCGTCCTCGGTTCTGCGGCTGGCGCGATCCCGGGATTGGGGGCGGCCACCAACCTGTTCGTGAATTCGGTAGTGACGGGAACGGGTAACGCGTTCCTGACGCTGCGCGTCGGTGTAATCACCAAACAGTATTGCCGCGCGACCGTGCTGCCCGAGCGACGCATCATTCGCCGCGTGGCGGTCCTGGAGGCGGCGTCCATGCTCGGCACGATTGCGCGCGACGGTGCGAAGCGCGTGGCCGGTGCGTTCGCGTCCGGCTCGAAGAGCGCGTTCACCAATGCGTATGCGGAGGTGCGCGACGATCTGCGTGCCACGGGCGAAAACCTCAAACGCAAGGGCCGCCAGCTGGGGGAACGCCTGCGTCCCCGCAACGACATGGCGGAAGGCACGGACGGTTCCTGATGGCGAAGACGGTGAAGGCTGCGAACGCGGTGGCTCGCCAGCGGGCGCGCTGCCGCAAACATTTCCTCTACTATTTCCCGCGTGGTTTTCGCGACGAGACTTACCTCGACTGGGAGCGCGACTACAAGTGGGCCGCGCACGAGGAGTGGGCAGCGCAGCTCAATAAGCGGGCCTACGGTCGCCTGCTGAAGGCACGCGCTTATGACGACATCGCGCAGCGCGCGGTGCGCATCGAGACGCGCACCAACCTGCTCTTCTCGTTCGAGAAGATGGCGTTGCGCGATGCGGTGCGCGGGCGCGGCGCGCGCGAGTTCGCGGAAGGGCTTTACGATTACGTCTATGGGCGCGGCGCCCTGCGCACGCGGTTCGAGGCGTTTACGGAGGTGCTGGCCGGGCTGCCGCGGCGCCAGACGCGCGTGCTGACCTGGCCGCTGCACACGGTGTTCGGCATGATCGGCCATCCGGAGGAGCACATTTTTCTCAAGCCGCGTGTCACCCAGGCCGCGGCCCGGCAATACGCATTCGACTTCCGATACCAGTCACGCCCGAACTGGGACACGTATCAGAGCCTGCTGGAATTTGCCGAGCAGGTGCGTCGCGATCAGCGTGACCTGAAGCCCCGCGACATGATCGACCTGCAGGGATTCATCTGGGTGCTGGGCAGCGACGAGTATCCGTGGTGACTACTTGACCAGGAAGATCTGGTAGGCGGCATAGCCGGCGCCGCCGGCCAGCACGAGAGCCACCAACGCGATGGCGGCGCGTGCCGGAAGCGAGGCACCACGCCAGGTTCGCAACCCCCAGTGTGCGACACTACGCAGGCGCAGCTCGCACCAGTCCAGGACGCGGGCGGCCGTCCGCGAGCCCTGCGCCATGACGCCACCGCCCAACAGCACGATCAGAAAGCCGGGGCCGGGCGCCGGCAGGAAGAAAATGCCGGCGGCAACGATCAGCGCGCCAGCACCGATGAAGAGTGCCTTGCGCAGCTTGCTGCCGCCGGCCGCGTGGTGTTTACGATAGTGATCCTGAAAGCGGCGGCCGGGCCGCCCGCGCTTCAGGTCCTGCCAGTGCTCCTTCAGCCCCTGCAACATGGCGTTTCCACCTTGCAGGGTTCAGACCGGACCTAGCCCCGGTGATGGCCGAACATCGGGCCGAAGCAGCCCGACGCCAGCTGCTCCGGTGTCAGCACTGCGCGGATCGCGTTGTGGAGCTCGATGCGCGCGGCGCGCAGCCGCTCGACGGCTGGCCGGGCCTGCTCCAGGATCGCAGCCAGTTCCGCGCGCGTGGCGCCCGCCTCGAGCGCGGCACGCGCCTGCTCGAAGACCGACTTCACCAGCTCCAGGTCCGCCTGGTTCTCGGTCTGGAACGCGGCGATCAATGCGGTGATCTCCGTCTTCTGCGCATCCGTG